>JAVEPM010000023.1:0-37686 GCA_034008115.1 Methanolobus sp. | reverse complement strand
AAGTTATCTTTGGAAACAACATAGAGCAAAAAGAGATATCAACAAGCTTGATCGAAAGACAGAATCTAACCTTTAGACAGGACAACAATAGAATTTCAAGAAAAACGATAGGTTTCTCAAAGAAACTTAAGTGCCTATATAACCAGGTCAGATTATACTGCACTCATTTCAATTTCTGTAGAGAGCATGCTGGATTAGTCAAAAATGATAAAGATGGTGTAAAACGCAAAAGAACACCTGCTAAGGAATCAGGAATTATTGAAAAGAAGTGGACTTTAAGAAAACTGTTGACATTCAAGTGTTCAAGAACATCAACCAATTAATACATAACTACCGGATTTCTACAGAGCCGAATAATTGATTTCAATAAATAAGGAATTCTATAAGAACAAACAAAAATAGTAAAAAGAAAGCTGCGTCAATGATACAGCTTAAAGGACTTCCTGTGCTCTTTTGAATATGAGGTCTGCAATGAGCTCATCACTACCAAGGGGCTTTGCGTAGACGATCTTGACTTTTTGTCCGTCAAACTCGATTTCACCTTCATTTGTCTCAGGATCCAGTTTAAGGATCTCAGGAATGTCTTCTGTGATATGGATTCCAGATGCGAGGAATACAGGTGCAGCAGCTATTTTTGTTACTCCTGTGCCTGCAAAGGACTGAAGTGCCTCTTCAACAGTAGGTGCGCTGTTCTCCATAAATCCTGCCTTTACAACATACTCAGGATGGTTCTCTGAGATCATGTTTGCAATTTCAGTGACAACCTGGTTGTTGAATGGTAATCTACTGCCATGCCCAATAGCTAAAATTCCGATTTTTTCACTCATAATCTAACCTTCTTTTTAAATGTAGTAATATTCTAAGTAGTATTTGTGTTACTTAACGGAGGTACTAGGGTAGTTATGAGATATAATTGTTTTTGTTTGATTTATTTGTTGAAGATTGTATGGTCTTGATATGATGCAATTCTTTGTTGAATTTCCATAGCATCTTTCATCTATTTTAAATAATCATATTAAAATAAAAAATGAAGTCGGTTTTCTATAGAGCCGCTATCCACATGTTTTATACATTAGTTCAACAAGTAATTTCATGTGATACTGTATATATATTTTAAAAACATCAATTAAGTGAGAAAGATTATATAGTTGGATGCTTCACATAATAAACAACTTCATGATTAATCCATACTCAAAAAGTTTGAACGATAATAATTGAGGATTCAGCAAAAGCAAGAGCATTTAACAATAATCAATGAGTTGAAATTATGAAAACAGGAAAGAGATTATTATTTAAATCTGGAATTTATTGTATCATTATTTTACTATCACTGGTTTCAGCTGTTTCGGCAGTTGATGTCGATATAGAAGGTGATTTGCCTGCGGAAGCAGGAGAAGGGGATGTGGTCGATTTTTACTTATCTATTTCAGTAATTCCTCAGTCAGCAGATTACATCTCGTTTGAGACCGATCTTGAAGCATATGGGAATAATCCTCTTTACAATTTTACGGAATTAAATATTACCAGTACTTCCAATAATTATATGCTGAACCTGAACGATAGTAATGATGAAATTTTTGTTCACGTGCAGGGTAAAGTACCTGTGATCAGGGAAGTTGTTCAGATAGATAAAATAACTCTCATAAAACTTGATGAAAAAAGAACGGGTTACGCTTACTACCGTTTTAATTTGCTTGATGATGAGAAGAATACTCTGAAGGACAGTGACACCAGAATCTTTACAATAAATGTGCCTGAGATAGCATCCTTTGCAGGTAAACTTGACACAATTGATGATCCTTTCTTCAGGAATTATCTTGCGGATCTTTTTGATAAAGGACTTGTCCATGAAGCCAATGAGCTTGCAGACTACCTGAATTCCCGGGAAGAAGGACCGGCAATTTCATTGTATCTGGCAGCAGGAGGTATTATAATAGCTCTTATCATTGGTCTGATATTTGGTATTCGAATGAGCAACTCTGATGAGGATGATGACATATGAGCTATGAAAAGATTATACCACCACTACAACTACCCACTGATATGACCATAGTCGGTGTGGGTGGTTGCGGAAAAAGGCTGACAATGGAGATATGTAACAACGACTGGTTCCTGAAACACTATTCAGCTGATGGCAGACGTCTGAAAGTATATACCATGGATGCCGATGCAAACGAGAAAGAAGGCGATGAAGAGCGTCTCGTCCAACTTAAAAATAAAATCATCTCCTGTGATGCACAGGGAAATGTCGAAAGCAAATTCTATTATCTACCGTCCCTTGCAAACATCAGTCAGGTCCCCGATCTTGCAAGCAGGGAAATTGCTGAAAAGGTCAAGAATAAGAGATCCGAACCAAAAGTGAAGACCTGGTGGCTCAATGACGATTCTGAAAATGGTATCTCCTTTGAGGATCTGCTGACGATAGATCACTTAGCAATGGATGACTTTGGTGGTGGAGTCCACCGCAGAAGAGCTATTTCAAAGGCCATATTCTACAAGGTCATAACAGAAGGTGAGTCCAGTGGATTCCCTACTTTCTCAAGCAGAGGAAGCGTGGCTATTATTGTGGGCCTGGGCGGAGGCACAGGTTCAGGCATGTTCATCGACCTTGCCCGTTACATACGTGCATTCAAAGGCGATTCCACACAGTTATGTCTTTTCGTGGTTCTGCCCACGACACAGGAGGGAGAGAAGGAACAGTTGAATGCGTCTATCGCTCTGACAGAGCTTGAGTATCTCAACATGACTGAGAGACTGTTCAACAATGTGATTATCACGTCTCTGGGTCCAACCGGATACAAGAAGGGGGAAGAGGCACGTGAAGAGGTTCATGAGTTTGATGCAATGTTCCCCAACGTGTTCACTAATTTTTTCCATGTGGAAACCGGTGATATTAATATAAGTGATGTGAAAGGAGCTTTCTCCTCATTTATTTTCGCGAATTCCCACGTAATCGAATACCCCATAGAGGATCTCCGGGGACTTAAGAAACAGTATGAAGAAATCATTAATTCTCTTGAGATGATTACCATTTCAAGGAAGGAACTGAATCAGCAGGTCTCCTCATTTGTAGAGAACCAGCATTCTTTCAATGAAACGGCACCTACAAAAGAGAATTTCGAGTACATCAAAAAAGAATACAAAAACATCGAAAATGTTCTCAAACATGAGATCGGGCGTCTTCTCAATTATAAGAGTGTGGATACCATCGAGTATTTCATTGCAAATCAGATTCCTTCTGAAATGCAGATTGACAAGATCAGTACGTTTGACGTTTTGGTGGAATATCTCTCAAAAGTAAAAGCAGGTTCTCAGAGCGTCAAGCCAAGTGAACTTACTGATGAGAATGATAAGAAACTGGCAAATCTAATACCTGAAAGTATTCAGGTTCTGGAAGAAACTGCTCTTCTTTTCAGGAGGGTATCAGGTGTAACTGAAGAATCTGCAAGATCTACTCTTATTGATATGCTCAAGGGCAATCAGAATATGTCCTCTACTATTAGCAACATGAATGTCAAGACCAAAAATCTTAAAGATGATATAAGGGAGCTTGAGAAACATGTAATGGAGAAGGAAGAGGAATATGAAAATGCAGAACAGCTGAAGATCCAGATTAGTAAAAAGGCAGAGCAAAGGCTTTCTGACAATGAGAAAGAGATTGATCAGTATCTTGTTATCAACCGGAAGGTCCAGTCCCTGGATGAAAGGGAAAAAGATTTGAAGATAAAGCTTGAGGAGTTCATTTCCCTTCTAAAGAGCGATGAGCTAAAGGCAAGGGATAAGAGTAGCTGGCTCAGGGCAGCCAATGTTTCAGCAATGCAACAGGAAGTCAAAGATCTTTCCCATGAGATTGGTGACAGTTTTGATGGCCTTCTAAGCCTTATCGAATCTATTGCACTGTATTATTTCTATGATTCTGAAAGGAAGAAACAGGAAAAAGGTGGCCTTGTCAGCTTAATCAAAGGAGACAAAAAGAAGAAGATAAGAAAGTACGAGGCAATGAAAAAGGAAAAAGAAGATTATATCAAGTCCAATGCCAAATACTGGAACATCCAGATCAACAGTCCGTTTGAATTCTATATTCCTGATGATTTCCTTAACAAAGGCCTGCATAAAAAGGCTGCTGAGATCAAAGCCCAGGCTATCAATTCTTTGTTAGGTGATGCTAGCAAGGATTCAGTGAGTTATGGCAGAGTAGATTCAATCTTCGACCAGACCGAGAGAAGTGAGCTGATAGGTTCTTTAAGGGACAGTCTGACGGAATTATACCTTAAAAAGGAAGGCTATTTCCTGAAAACAAAAGCTATAACCGGGGAAATTGACGGTATTAAAGAAGAGATAGGTGAGAAGCATTCTATTGCTGATATGATGGACAATGCCGAGGAACTTCATGAAAGAACATTCAGCTCCAGAAGAGATCTCAATAAGCATTATGAATCGTTCTATCATTTCATGTCGTCGATAAACGAGAAGACCAAATCTAAGAACAAGACTGATAAGGGTCTCTACAGAACAAAGGTAGGGGAGATCAATCCGAAGATATTGTCTCTCATTGGTGAAACGTCTGACCTTACAAGTCTTGATAACGATGACAATGGAATGAACGAGCTTAACAAGCTTCTTTCTGAGGTAAAAGCCACATATCCTTCATTGCTTGAGAACTACAAACTGGGAATTCATAACCAGATGATACCCATAAGTACTACTGAAAAGTGGAACTTCGGAAAAGTAGGATTGGTGATAGGCTCACAGTCTTCATATATTTCTTCATCAGTTGTGAACAGCAAAATATCTACTGACATCAATGCCATAATGTCACTCAAAAACGCTCAGGATGCCCGTGTGATCACTCATTCTCATGCCAATCCGTGGGAAGTAACCTTAACACTGCTTGCAGCTACAAGTTTCCTGGACAATATTTCCCCACTTACATCAGGTGGAGGCTACTGGAAGGTATACGAGCAGAGTAATAACAATATTCTACATCATGTACTGAAAATGCAGGATGGTCAGTATATTATCAGAAAAAAGTTACTGGATGTGAAATATGCGGGTGAACTGGCAAACTCAGAGAAAGCCGGTCAGGACATAATCTCAACAATAAAAGATCTTTATGAGGTTAAAACCCTTCGTGAAGCACTTGAGTAAAAAATTGGATAATAATTTAAGTATAAAGGTGAAACTATGAGGGTACGGGGAAAACTTAATTTATTCAATCCTATTATTTTTTTGTTGTGTCTGGCCTTATCAATCGGATTTCTACTTGCAACCAGTGAGCAGATCGTCTTATCTATTGTATGGTACACAGCTGCAATATTGAGCTTTTTTATAGCTCTGTTCATTTCAAGTGGAATCGGAATGTTGTTCGAGGAAAGGTCGAGGTTTGGAGGGCAGTTGTTACTGGCAGCCTTTTTACCATTCCTATACTTTTTCTGGTTACAGGACAATATACTGAGGCTTGACGGCCTTGTTCCGGGTCTGCTTTCCGGAGTTGGGTTCATATTGCATTCATTTATGAACAACCGTTTTGACATTGTTGCAAAAAGAACGCGTTTCTTTTTAAAATTGTTCTTTGTGGGAATGGTAGCTTACCTGTTTGCAATCTTTATAAATCTGATTTTAAAAGAAGATATGCGGGAAATACCTCAGTATGCACTTTCAGGTTCAAATGATCTGTTCATGATCATGCTGAGTTTCTTTACGTTGGTGATTCTGTATGCATTGCTGATGAAGTTTGTACGCGGTATCAAAGCTTCGGATGTCTTTGTCTATGGTCCTTCAAAATCAGGCAAAACTCTGCTGTTGCTTGCCCTATACAATCAATTCGTCCATTATTATAATGGTCGCAGGACTGAAACTATCATTTCCTCATCAAGGGAGGAGGATTATTACAGGATCGAAAATATGCTGGCTGAATTGAAGAACGGAAAGCAGCCAAAAAGTAATCAAAAGACAGATTTGACCATGTATTCTTTGATGGGAAAAAAGTTTATCAAACCAATCGAATTTTCGTTTGTGGATTATGGTGGTGAATTCACTGAAAATCTAACTCCTGATGAGTATTTCAAAGCTATCCTGAAAATAAATAAACAAATTCCCGAAATTGATAAAGATACTTTAAATGAGAATATCGGTAAACATGAATTTATTAAGGATTTGAAGGACAAACACCCGGATGAAATTGTTTATATTCTGGATCAGCTGGTTCTGGCCCATATATATAAAAAACTGGAGAGTGCAGGAAAAGTTGTTTTTCTGGTAGACGGCGAACACATTGTTTCCTATCATGAAGGTGGTGCGGGTTATCTGACCCGTCTTTTCGGTCAGTATTCCAGAATAATGGATTTGTTCGGTGAAGGTAAATCCTACGCGTTTGTCGTTACAAAAGCAGACAAAATTAAGAATATTCATGATGTGATGGATAATTCAAAGGATGCTTTAAATATTGAAAAAGAGATTTTTAATATGCTGACTGAGATCGATACGTTCAAAGAGATACAAAACCGTGCTACAAAAGAGCCGATTCATTTCTACGCTGTAAGTGCTAATGCCCTTAAGAGTGTTGATCAGCAAGAAGAAGCTATAAAGAACATTTATCCATGGAGGGTGGAACAAATTGCAAAATTCGGTTTCTGATTTTTTCGTCTACAACTCTACCGGTAAGCTTCTGAGTGGGGATGGAGACATATATTCAAATGAATATAGTGATCTGGCAAAGCAGATCGATTCCAAGAGAAATGCTCTGTATTTTGAGTTGTTCCACAATAGTAATACTCTGATACTGGGGTGCAGTGTCATGGTTGAGGAAGTAGGTGGCAGGGAAGAGAGAATTGTATGTGTCGGCAAGTATTCCCGCTATAATAACTATGATTCAAAACTGATCAGGCAGTTCTATGAAACCGTCTTTGCAGAGATATCCCAGTTACAGAAGTTAGAGTACAGAGTGGTGGGTCTCTGGGAAGAGAATGATATACATGACTTTGTAAGATTGCAGGAATTGACTGCTGATGAATTTATGATGGATTATGTTTATGGTAAGTTGCTTGCCAATGAAAAAGTCTCAATAAAATCTGTCAGTGCAGTTAATGCGGTTTCTTTGATAAGTAGTGTTTTTACAACAGCAGGCAATTCCCTTGAAGCGGATCTGAAATTCACGGCTTCCCAATATCCTTATGAAACTGATATTTCCATTTGTCCGATTGAACCAAATCCTGATTTTGAATTGGATGAATTTGATCTCAAATGGAAGCAATCTCCTTATTACAGTGAATACTACTCTTTGCTTCCCAGGGTTTTCAGGGAGCATTCGGGTGAAATAAAAAGCTCTGTAAAAAGAAGTGACAGGAATCTTCTTTCGTTTTACACTAAGCATTTCGCTTTCAAAGCTTATACCTGGGATGTTCTAGGTGTTTTTGCAACCAGTGAATCGTTGTATAAATTATTTGATTTGTATAATGACAATAGTTCGGTATTATCTCATGTTTTTAAGAAGCGTTCATCTCAGATCAGACAAATGCCAATTACAAACGAAACAACAGTTGCGAACATAGTTGCGTTGTACAGTAAAGAACTTTCATCTCAAAATCAAATGTATTCTCATATGGGAGAGGATGAAGCATTAAAAAGCCTCTTTGAAAGGATAAGAAATCCAAATGTCAAAAAGAAACTTGATATTATCCTCCTTAAAAACGGAGGCTTATGGAGTTATGTGATAAAGGATACTATTCGCAGAATATATGCAAATGAAGATAAAGAGTTACTATCAGCACTATGTAATGTGGGATTTACATATGGCGATAATGGCGGCGAAAGATTCAAAAATAATGTAGCAAAGGCTTTGTCTTCCTACGATGATGATAAATTGATAGAGCTGCTTAAAATTGTAGCCAATAATGTGACAACTACTCCCTCAGCAAGCGGTAAGATTTTTGTAGATCATATAAGCAGTAAACTAAGAGCGCATGATCTGTCTTCAAAGCTATCTACTAATGAAGCAGAAATTCTGGATTCCTATTTTGGCACAAGCTATGTTGTTGCCAAACAGAGGTACAAAAAGAGTAAAAAAACGAATATAATGATGTTGGCGTCATATGCTATCGTAGCAATCATGCTTATTGTTGTAGCAATGTTCCTGTTTGTCCCAGATAGTATTCCCTTTTTGGACAATAATTCCTCCAGTAATTCTTCTATCACGGATGATATTATTGGTTTAATTTCAGGAGACAACACGACACATAACAACGAATCTGTAATTTTGAATACAAATAATACCACTAGTGTAGAGACTATAATTCAGGGTTCAGATAACATGTCTGATTTCAATGGCTCTAATGACACGCCAGTAGATTCAACCAATAAAAGTTCGAATAATACTGTAGATTTTACATAAGAAAATAATTCAGAGAGCGCTTAATAGTATTATGCTTGTCTTATCAAATAATAGTTTGAAAAGGTTTGAAAATTCTTAATCAATACGACTGCCAATCAGGCTATGTAGCCGGAAAGTCAGCTAATTACTCGCTCTTCCCCGGCATACACATACAAATTCCTCCCCCTCACAAAAGCCACCAGTGCAATCCCTGCTTTTTCCGCCAGCTCTACAGCCTCACGCACAGTAGCACCCTTGCTTGCAACAAGGGGGATGCCTGCGTTCACAGCCTTGGACACCATGGTAGATGCCAGTCTGCCAGTGGTCACAAGAGCACATTCTGAAAGCTCAGTGCCACTTATCAGAGCTTTACCAACAACCTTGTCCACAGAGCATGCTCTTCCTACGTCCTCGCAGAAGAAGAGTACTTCTCCCTGCTTATTGCAGATGAGTGATGTGTGTGCGCCGCCAGTCCTGTGCCAGACCCTGCCAATCTCTTTTAACTGGCCAACTGCATGGATAATGGCATCAGCAGCGAATTTAGTATTGGAATTGTTGTGTTTGACAACGTCTTTGCGGTATGATGTGGTTCCGCATCGTTCAAGGTGTGTTAATTCCTCCAGTTCAGGAGTGTTGATCTTGATTTCACAAAAGATAGATTTGTCTTCTATCCTGATAGAATCAAGCTTTGTATCAGGTTCTATGAATCCCTCACAAACAAGAAATCCCAAAGCAAGCTCTTTAAGTTCCTGCGGGCTTGCAAAAAAAGTACTTATATGAACGTTATTCACGAGAAGGTCAAACCTTTCCTCTACAATAACGTCCACGTTGATGTGTTGTTTAGTGTTATCAGTGATCTCCAGGCAGTTCATAGGGACATAAAAGGGGGAGGAAATGTACTCCTCATCCCTTCGAAAGACTTGAGTCTTCCTGTTCCTCTCTGAGTGCCAGTTCTCACTCATGCTTCCTTTTTGGCCTTTACCTTTGCAAAGAGTTGTTTGAGGGTATCCTCATTGCTCTTTGTTTCAGGGAATGGTGATTCTGTGAATGGTTCGAAGTAAACAGGCACATTGTCTAGCCTGTAGAACGTACCGTCACATTCCATAGCATCAATTACACCAGGCAGAACTACATCTGCTGCTGTGGTTGTTGGGCATGGTGCAATATCAAGACAGACCATTGGTATTTCCGCAAGGTACTTTGCACAATCAGCAGGAATATGGTTCACAAGGTCAGCGGACATGACAAACGCTGCATCAACATCCTTTTCCCTTAGAAGGTCCACTGTTGTTGTCTCCCCAGGATTGTACCTTGGATATCCCTTCATGAAGTCAAGACCGAATGGGTAACCATAAAGGTAGGATGCAAGCTGGTTGAATCCTGCTACGTTACAGTGACCTCTAAGAGCACCGATGTTACACTTGGTGTAATTGTTCATCTCTTTGACGAAGTTCAGTGCGATCTCGATGTTTCTGTGCTTTCCATATGAGGATGAAACACCAAGACCCACGTAGATAGCAACGAAGTTTGATTCCTTCATCATCTCAACTGTCTGCTTCATTACAGAAATTGGGATTCCTGTTATCTCTTCTACAGATGGATGTGGTTCCTTTCCGTTAAGGATCGTGAACATTGCACTGAGAAGTTCGTAATCTGAGCTAGGTTTGAGCTGCAGGTGCATGTCTGATGCAGCAGTGGTTGGGGTTTCCCTTGGATCCACTGTGACCATTGTCCTGTCAAACCTTCCTTTCTTTGTCCAGTAACCTCTAGGGAACACGCCGTACTTTGACATGTGTCTTGGCATAGATTCCAGTGGATTGACGCCCCAATAGACGACCATATCGGCTCTGTTCTTTGCCTGACCGGCGGTAGCTCCTACCATACCGGATTCCTGGATTCCCATTACAGTTGGTCCGTGGCAAATTGTTGCGTTAGAGTCTGCAGAAGCACCAAGGTATTCAGCTATGTGGAGTCCAACTTCCTGTGCTTCACATGAGGTCTCACTTCCAAGGAAGAAAAGTGGACGTCTTGCATTTGCAAGAATGTCTGCTGACATCTCAAGTGCTTCGTCCCAGCTTACATCTTTGACCTTGCCGTTCTCTCTGATACTTGGTTTTAAGATCCTGTGTGAACTCACAATTTCCTGAAACTTAGCGGTACCCATCTTACATGCGTTCTGGACATCGATCGTACGGTTCTTAGTGTCCAAATCTATCTGGATGTCGTCACATGAACCTCCACAGACAGGACAGATGATATTCTTAAACACCATTTTATTCACCTCCCATGTACAGCTTCAGGACTATTTCCTCGGCGCCGAGAACCTCTTCATCACTAGGCTCTACCATTACGGGACTTCCTTTATAACGTGGTGAACCTGTTGAAAATGTGTCAGGTTCCACAACGACATTTGCCCAGATAGACCTTGGTATAAAAACCTGGCCGGATTTCATTGCCTCTGTTACCTTTGTGTAAACTGCAACTGAGTGCTTTCCGTCCCTTGATGTAACAGAGACTTTCTCCGGGCATCCCAGAGATGTAAAGTCCTCTGCACACATCCAGCAGACTGCACATTCCTTTTTGTAATCTTCGGAGTACTTGTTGCCGCCTTTGGCAAGTCTTCCTTCGTTTATCGTACTTCCTGAATTGAGTAATGCTTGCATGATTTATTACCTCACAGACACTCGTTATTGTCACAGGATACGTACAGTGTGCCTTTTCCTTTCTGTGGGATTGCATAGTCACCTGTGAATTTCATATAATCTCCAAGGCACTCGATGTCGTTGAATTTGAGGTCGGACTCGACGTCTGTCATCTCAAATCCTGGTGTGAATCTCTCAATGCAACCACCGATTACGATAGTACCACCGGTCATTTCTGCTCCAACGGTTCTAAAAGCGTTTCCTTTTACAACGATAAGACCACCGTTTATACGGATTCCGCAGAAGTGCTTAACACTACCAGCGATAATGATCTCTCCGCCACTAAGACCGCCGCCAACCTGGCTAACTGCATCTCCATCAACGGTGATACGTCCACCGCTCATTCCTTTCCAGCTGCCACGGTATGCACATCCAAGGTGGTCCTTTGTGTTACCTTTGATGTGGATCGAACCACCTGTCATTTCCATGCCTACCCATGAATCTGCATCGCCTTCAACGATGATCTCTCCACCTTCCATTGCAGATCCCACATGCATTCCAGCAGAGCCTTTGATAAGTATTTTACCTGCTGTCATTTGCTGTCCTATACGCTTGACTCTTGGGATGTCCCCGTCTATAATGATGGTGGTGTCTTCTGCTGAGCTTCCACCATTTCCTTCCACTGTAAAGAAATCAATAAGAGGGTACTCTGCAGGTCCCTGCCAGACGAGTACTTTTCCAATCTCATCGGCAGTTTTTCCGGCAAAGTTGTCAGGTGTGACGACCTCTGCCTCTACGCTAAGGTCAAAATTTCCTATTGGTTTAAGAATTACGTCTGCCATTAAAATCACTTCTCCGCATTGACCTGAATCGGTGTTGGGTTTGCCAGGTACTTTTCAGGTGTTGGATATCGGTCAAAGCCAATTGTGTAGTACTTGAACCACTTTTTTACATCTGCAAGCATGTTCTTCTCATCGTCTGCATCTATTGCAATATCTGTGTAGAAGGTGTTCTTCTCAGGGATTGCAACGATCTCACCCATCTGGGATACGACCTCTCCTGCCTTGATGGTGTATGCAGTGCTCTCGAAAGATCTAATGATGCTTTCGTAGTCGTTGACCTCAAGCTTCTTTGGATCGATGTTGAAGATAGCAACGTCACCGTCTGCTCCAACTCCAAGTGTACCCTTCCTGTATGACATTCCAATCGTTCTTGCAGGGTTTGCACGTGTGATCATAGCAATCTCATTAAGTGTCATTTCCCTTGTTTCGCTGCCCAGACCGGTTCTGTCGTTTGCCCACTTGTGGCATTCATCGAATGTATCCTGTCTTGCCTTGTTGGACATAAGCCATGCAATGACCTGTGGATACTTGATAAATGGTCCGCCGTTAGGACTGTCTGTTGTCATGATCGTCTTCCATGCGTCCTTGACATAGAGTAGTGATTCAAGACCCATTGCCCACTGTACACTGTGTACAGGATTGCCCTTTAGATATTCAAATGGAAGTACACCTGAACCACACTCGCACTCTACATCGGTGTTTGACCATTTGTGGCCGGTAAGTACATAGAGGTCGTGGATTGCAGGACCGTCACCGGTCATGACTGTTGCATCACCGAAAGGTACACAGCCACTGTCAAATACAACATGGTCATTGCTGTTGACGTAGTCAGTGATTCCTTTTACACCAGACTCAAAGTCTCTCCAGGATGTACCACCAAAAGCATTGAACTGGCAGTGTGTGAGGTAAATTGATTCATGCCTTTTTGCATTTTTCTTTGTCTCAGCCCACTCAACATCTGTATTTGGCTTTGTCTTGACGCTCTTTGGTATTTTGAGTGAATCCTTTGTAATTTCCCAGCATCCTGGATGACCAAGGTTGTTTGCATGCAGGTGAACAGGCATTGGGATCCCAAGCTTTTCGTTCAGTTCTGCCAGGCTCTTTATCATATCTTCCGGTGTGACATCGAAGTGAATGTTTGCCTGGTCAAGCGAACTTACGTTCTTTCCCCAGCCCCAGTTCTCTACTCCACCTGGATTGACACATTTAATACCATAGGTCTTGTGTGTCTTCATCATCCATGCAATGTATGCTGCTGCCTTATCGACATCCCCTTCCTTGAGATATCTCATGAGGAACCAGTTGTTGCCTAATACAAGATAGCCGCCCATATCAAGCATAGGGGTTGAGCGCATTTCCTCATGTGTGTGGCGTGCTTCCATTGGTGGCACAGCTGCCTCAAAAACAGTTGTATATCCCATTTTGGAGTACTCGTATCCTCCAAGGTAAACTGAAGGTACAGTATATCCGGAACCTGAATGTGTGAGTGGTGTTCTCTTCTGGTAGTGCTTGTAGTGGTCCTCAGGTCTCATTGACCTGCCTGTATTGACCTTTGCTCCTGCTACATGGGAGTGTGAGTCAACACCACCGGGCATAACAATCTTGCCCTTTGCATCAATTTCCTTCACATCTTTCATGTCTGCGCCGGAAAGTTCTGCTACGACCTTTCCGTTTTTAATGAAGATGTCCATAATTTCCCCGTCTATCTCGTTGAGGGGATCATAAACGTAACCGTTTTTGATTACAATCGTTCCTGCCATTTTTATTCCTCCCTTCTCACAAGTGTAATGGCGCCTACCGGACAGATCATAGCACATGCACCATCTGAACCGCACATATCCTGATTTACAACCTGTGCTACGCCATTCCTTACTTCAAGGACCTTCTTGGCATCGACTTCATTCAGGTATCCAGCACCAACATCCTCATCAGTTGCATTGACCGGACAGACGATAACACAGTTTCCACATCCCAGGCATGCATCTTCATCGATGACAAGTCTGGAGGTGAGTGTTGGTCTTTTCATTTCAACATTGAGCAACTTCTTCTCAAGAAGTGTCTTCTTCTCGACATCAGGGATAATAGCTGTCTTTATAACAGTTATTGCATTTACCGGACAGGACATGTCACATGCGCCACAATAGATGCATGCATCAGCACGCTGTGCAACCTTGTCCACTCTCTGGCCGGCATCCCAGTCAGGGTTAAACAGGGCATTACATGGGCATGTATCTATGCAGGTGCGACAGGCAGTACAAGTATTCTCATCCCTGAACCATGTTCCTTCAAATGGTTTTTCCACGCTGATGGCACCTACCGGACAAACTGACTCACACCATCCGCAATGTATGCAACAGTCATTGTCAATTAAAGTCTCTCCTTCAACGCTTGCAGTTCCGTCATTTGCAAGCCACTGTTTCACTTCAATGCATCCCTGGGGACAAATCTGTTCACAGAGACCGCAGTGGACACATTTGTTATCAGCCGGTTGAATCAGCAATTTCTCGACAAACTCATTAATTTCTTGAGGTTCATTGTTGTCATTAACAGTTGTCTTTTTAAGTGCAACGCTTATGTAACTATTGTCATTTACAAGCTCTCCTGCCTGTTTCAGTTCGAGTGCACCTGTTGGGCATGTCTTTGCACAGATTCCGCATACAATGCAGAGCTCTGTCTGGTTCTCAAGGAAATCTTTGTCTATGAGTCCTCTTGCTACGGCTCCAACTGAACCGATAACTAATGAACCTTTAGGGCATGCCATAACGCACGTTCCACAACCGATACACTTCTCAGGAGTGTACATCAGTTGTTTGTCGCCTTTTTCTCCAAACACTACTTCGTTCATTTGATCTTCTCCGTAATCCTGCCTATGAATGCAAATGCTTCCAAGCTCATGTCCTGTTAATTATATGCACCAGTTCTGCAAATTAATTGCAGATGTGATACTGATGTTTGCTAAAGAACATTTTTCAGTTTAGCATTTTAATGTGTTTGCGGGCATGAATACGCCTTTTTCAACAAACTTTTCCTTTCAGGCAAAAAGCCATTTAGGTTAGCCTGCTTACAATCTTAACTTTAATGATCGTGTCACTATTCTTAAATGATCCTCATATCCTGTGGATAAGAGAATTGTATTATAGTGACACGTATTTGTTATAAAATTATCGTTTGTACTTGTTGTTGATTGTATTTTCCAGACTTGTATTTTTTCCCATGCAGAGCAACATCAAACGTATACTTATAAGCTTCAAGGCACTCGATGGTTTTATATACAACTGTTATCCCCATATTATATGGGGTGTATAATTGGGTATAATTGGGTATAATTGGGTATAATTGGGTATAATTGGGTATAATTGGGTATCATTGGGTTTCATAATTTTTAGATCTGTTTATTTTTAGTTGTCTGTTTTTAATTAGTTTGCCAGGAGATGATAATATTCCTTTAATGAGTATAATAGCTTGCACGGAATTTGAGAAAGATATCGTGAAATTGTTGGCTGAAGATAAGATTATCAAACAGCTGATAGTAGTAGATGGTTCCAGTTCATCAAAGTTTGTAAATGGCCTCAAGCAGATTGGTTTAGTACCACATGTACTTTTTCCGGAAACAATACCGTGTGGTTTAAAGAAAAGTAAAGGATTCAATGTACTTGTAACTTTACAGGATAATAATTCATATAGTTCATCAGGTCAGATGAAGAGAGAAATTTATGAAAAAATAAAATTTTATGGTCTTGTGTCCAGTGGTATCCTTATGTTCTATGGTTCATGTAAGGGGATATTTGGTGATGTTCTTCTGGATTTTCGTAAACGAAAAATTTTCCTTGAATTTTTATCTTCAGAAAATGGGGGCTATATGGGAGATGGGATAGATGATTGTTTTTCAAACAACAAAGACATGCATACTCCTGAACTTGCTGAAAAATATAGGGATTGCTACAATGAGCTTAAGGAACAAATACTTTCACAATTAGTATAAAGGGGAACTGTTTATCCCAGCTTTCTTTCTTTTGAACATTATTCTTTAATAGTTTATAGTACTGGTATGGATTAATGCAGTGGTTCGCCAAGAAGTGCTGGTGTAGCTTTATCAATCTATAAACATTACAGGGATATTGAATGGTCTTAAAAGGAAATGCCTATGCACTTGGTGCTGGTACGGTCATCAACGCAATAGCCACATGGAAAGGTGCGGCTTTTGCTATCGACCTTAAAACATTTGCAGATGTAAGACTTTTTGATGACACATCTAAGATCAATGGGACAATCGAAGGCATGCCTGATGCAGATACAAGACTTATTGAGAATTCTGTATCTTATGTACTTGAGCATTTTGGAATTGATACGGGTGGGACTGTAACAACAAGATCAGAAATCCCTCTTGCAAGTGGTCTCAAAAGCAGTAGTGCTGCAGCAAACGCATCTGTTCTTGCTACACTTGCCGCAATCGGTGAAGAACTCGATCCTTTTGAAGCAGTAAAAATAGGTGTGAAGGCTGCTCTTGATGCAAAAGTAACAATTACAGGAGCTTTGGATGACGCATGTGCTTCATTTTACGGAGGCTTTGTTGTAACTGACAACAAGGAAATGCAATTACTTAAAAGAACAGAGCATGAATATGATGTATTGGTATTTGCACCGGATGAAAAGTCATTCAGTTCCAACACTGATGTTTCGCGCTCCCGTGTGATTGCTCCATGGGTGGACATTGCATATGACCTGTCCCTGAAAGGCGAGTTCGAAAAAGCAATGACCCTTAATGGTTTTCTGTATTGCAGCGCACTTGGTTTTGATACTGAGTTCCTGATGCGTGCGCTAGAGATAGGTGTCAAAGGCGTTTCACTTTCAGGCACTGGCCCATCTTTTGTGGCACTGGTCGCTGCGGATCAGGTGGGTAAGCTGGAAGATGCATGGAATGACTATGCTGCCAGTGGAACAATGATAAGGACTAGCATAAATAATAAAGGTGCAAGCATAATCTAGGTATAGTTTAAATTAGCGGTGAATACATGTCCACTATCAAAGAAGTACGTGAAGAAATAGAACAGATTGATAGCGAGATCATAGAGCTTATTAATAAAAGGGTTGCTATGGCTACAAAAGTATTGGAAGCCAAGAAAAAAGAAAAAATAAACATTAATGATCCTTCACAAAACACGGTGGTTCTGGATCGTGCATTTGATGCTGCAATCGAATTGAACCTTGATGCTTCTGCTGTCAGGGAGATATTCGACATACTTATTCGTATGAATATAGAACGTCAGCAAGAGTTAAAAGATGAAGGTAATCTTCCTTAGGAGTATAAAATGGTTGATATTGCAATAATAATGGGATCCGAGTCCGACAGGGCCGTAGCAAACAGAGTTACCGGTGTTCTAGATGGCACAGAATATTCTTATGATGTTCAGGTTATATCTGCACATCGCAATCCTGATAAACTGGATGAATATGTTGCACAGAGCGACTCAAAAGTGTATATCGGCATAGCAGGTCTTTCTGCTGCACTGCCTGGTGTTATCGCTTCAAAAACAAAGAAACCGGTAATTGGTGTTCCTGTAAGCTCAAAGATGATGGGACTTGATGCCCTTCTATCGACTGCACAGATGCCTCCAGGTGTACCGGTTGCAAGTGTGGGTGTTGACAACGGGGCAAATGCCGCATATCTGGCAATAAGAATACTGGATCTGATTCAGTAATCTATTTTATTTAGCTGGAATATGCATTGATCGTCTCCGTTTCCCATAGTTCCGAGTACATCTACTTCCATATACTGGTCATAAATATCTACTACTCTTGAGAATATTCCTCTTGAAATGGTACATAGTATGGGGTTTATTTGTGCTTCTTCTTTTCCCCATGGGCAAACATTTCCCTGTATTGTGAAAATAGGATTCTCGTTTGATGACAGCTCTGACTTAAAATCAGCTCCCAACTGATTGATTATCTGGCAGCAGGCATCGCCTATGTTTTCATAGTTGTTAAGTTCATTTTCAGAATTCTCTTTTTCCATAATTGCTTCCACCACCATGTTTACCATCTGGTGTATAATAATGCTTTTTTGTTCACGCGGCAATGTTTTCAGAAGTACTGGAATAATTTGTGTGAGCACGGACCTGATATTATTTTGTAAATTGAGTTTATCCCTCTCTGCCAGAAGATCACAATGCATGCTCTTTAACTTGAGTAATGAGCTTATGCGCGTCAAAAGTTCCATCTTGTTAACTGGTTTTGTCAGGAATTCGTCAGCTCCTGCCTCTATACCCGCTATCCAGTCATCTCTTCCTGAGAGGGCCGTTACCATAATCACAGGTATGAATTGGGTTTGAGGATCCTCTTTGAGAATTTCACATACCTGATAACCATTAATGTCAGGCATCATGACATCAAGAAGGATCACATCTGGTTTATCCTCACTTACCATTTCAAGTGCCTCGTTCCCGTTTGTGGCTGAGACAACCTGATAATCTTCTTCAAGATACACCTTAAGCAATTCTATATTCATTATCTCATCATCAATGATGAGTATTTTTGAACCAGTGTTGGATGATGTAATGATAAAAACTCCTTGATGCTTTATTTGATAAGCTTTGATTGGGTATTATGTATTCATTTAATATTATATTATACATTACTATTTTAATTATATATACATGATGGCATTCTTCCTTATACTTGGATTTTTAAAGAAAATTCAAAGTTCCTACTATGTGTATTTTCAGCTAAACACTAAAAAAGTAAGGATATACTCTGGTAATTTTAGAGCCCTACAAGCTTTGCCTTTGATCCTTTTAGGCTTATGCCTGCAGATGTGATGTCAAATATGTTAATGTCAAGAGTTATCTTCGTACTTCGCATTTTTGGTATACTCAGGAAACGCTCATTCTTGCCTGTATATGGATTTTCTTTCACCATTAATTTGATAGAGCCGTAAGTGGAATAATCTGCAATCTTATGGGTCATACCATAGGCTGCATCATCCATTATGTATAGAGTCGTTGTCTCTTGTTTTGCAAGTAAACGATTGATCGTATCAAACTTATCCCTGAATTCCTTAGCTTCAAGACCAAACGCCAGTACTCCTATATTGTCGATAACTGCTACATCAGCTTCTTCAGGTATGAGTCGAACAAGATCAAGAATATCTATCTCTTCAATATTAAATCCTTCCTGGTCAGGTCTGATCGATCTGTCAAGCTGGGTTTCTTCTATGATCTGTATTTCAGTATCACTGAAATCATCTATCAGATGAGCTTCTCTTGCAATGGCCCTGGTTCTGTACTCTATAACCTGTTTAATTTGAAGCAGACCTTTGTCTATGAATGATTCAAGACCAAGACCAAGCATTGCTGCCTGCTCTAAAAGATCTTCAGGTGTTTCTTCGGTTGCCACTAATATACACTTTTTGCCATCCATACATGATTTATGCAGAAAATGTAATCCAAATATGGTCTTACCAGCACCCGGTAGTCCGGTAATGAGGATTCCTTTTCCTTTGGGATAACCACCGCTGATCTTTTTATCCAGATTCGCTATTCCAGTGGGCATTCTTTCCATTTATATCACGCCAGGCCTGAATATTATCTATCTTTCATAAATTTATATATTATATATGATAATATATTATATAAATACATTCTTGTGCATTAGTTATACGTTTGTTCCATTTTCCTGTGGATGACTTGTGCGATTTTTTTGGGTTCTGTTTACGAATGATATTTATAGATTCAGTCCAAAAATAAGAGGGGGGGATTGAACATTCATTTCATCCTTAAGGGTAGAATTCAAGTAAGGCATTGATTTGACTTCATATGACAAAATATTCTATCTTACAAAGTCGTTTTAGGGTATTACCTATCTTATTTAATGCACAGAAATAAAAGGGGATAATCGTGAATATTGATCTAAATTTGAAAATAGGGGGCGCAGCAGGTCAGGGGCTGCAAACCACCGGTATGGCTTTAGCTAAGACATTGAAAAAAAGCGGGTTACATGTTTTTGCAACACAGTACTATCTTTCCAGAGTACGGGGAGGGCATAACACTTTTCAGATACGCATAAGTGACTCTCCTGTTTTTGCAATGACTGAAACTGTAGATATCCTGTTGGCTTTGGATGCTGAGTCCATCACTCAGCACATGTCTGAACTAAAAGATGGTGTAGTAATTGTCGATTCAGATGTAATTGATGTCAAAGAAAATGCAGATGCTATATTTCATGTTCCACTGCTAAAGATAGCCAAAGATGTCAGTGGAGATAAAATATACTCAAACTCTGTTTCTATGGGTGCGGTCATTGCTCTGTTGTGTCTTGAGCTGCCAAACCTTGAATCTATATTGAAAGCTGCCTTCAAAAAGAAAGGTGAGCAGATCGTACAAAATAATATCAATGCAGTGCGTGCAGGTTACAATTATGTCAAAGAGAATTACCCGGGTGGCTGTAAGTTTGAAGTCAGTGATTCCGGGGAAAAAGAGAACATGATGCTTGTTAATGGAAATGAGGCAGTAGGTCTTGGTGCCCTTGCAGCAGGTGTGCAGTTCCTTGCAGCTTACCCTATGACTCCTTCTACCGGTGTAATGACCTATGTGGCTGCAAATGCAGACAAATTCAATGTTGTAGTTGAGCAAGCTGAGGACGAAATTGCGGCATTGAACATGATCCTTGGAGCGTCCTTTGCAGGTGCCCGCTCAATGACAACTACTTCAGGAGGTGGTTTTTCCCTGATGACTGAAGCTCTTGGACTTGCCAGTATCACTGAAACACCTGCCGTCATTTTCCTCGGCCAGCGCCCAGGGCCTGCCACAGGCCTTCCTACTATGACCGAGCAAGGTGATCTCCAGTTTGCTCTGAATGCTGCTCAGGGTGAGTTCCCACGCTGTATCCTTGCACCAGGTACGCCGGAAGAATGTTTCTATCTCACAGCGGAAGCTTTCAACATTGCAGACAAATACCAGATACCTGTTTTTGTTATGAGTGACCAGTATCTGGCAGATTCTCTGTTCACATGTCCAAGCTTCGATACTTCAAAAGTGCTAATTGAAAGACATCTTCTGTCTGATCAGGAACTGAGGACGAAGAAAGAGGAATATAAGCGTTACAAATTCACTCCACTTGGAATTTCCCCGCGTGCACTTCCAGGACAGGAAGGTGTACTTGTTGTTGCTGACAGCGATGAACATGATGAATTCGGTCACATCAATGAAGATCCTGTCAACCGTATCAAGATGAATGATAAACGCATGAATAAACTGGAAGTGCTCAGGGAGGAGATGCCGGATGCAAAAGTATATGGTAATCTGAATGCATCTATTTCGCTGATAGGATGGGGTTCCACATTTGGTCCTCTTGCAGAAGTCGTGGATATACTAAATGATGAGGGGAAGTCTGTTAACCTTGTTCATTTCACTCATATACATCCGATTCCTGTTGAGGCTACCAGAAAATTACTTGTGAAAGCCAAAAAAACCGTTTGTGTTGAAAATAATTTTACCGGGCAGTTTTCACGTCATTTGAAAGTGGATGCCGGTATAAATATCACAGAACAGATACTCAGGTATGATGGTAAGCCATTTAGTCCGGAATTCATAATTTCTGCTCTTAAAGAAAAAGGAGTGATTTAAATGGTCAGTATAGAAGATTATGGGGAATTTGAAACAGCATGGTGTCCGGGATGTGGTAATTTTGGCATCCTTAAAGCTATTAAACAGGCACTTGTGAACCTGGGACGTTCGCCTCACGAGGTAATTATAGCTTCAGGGATCGGTCAGGCAGGTAAGCTCCCTCATTATTTGAATTGTAATGTATTTAACGGATTACATGGGCGCTCATTACCACCTGCAACTGGAGCTAAGGTTGCTAACCATGAGATGACAGTTCTTGCTGTCACCGGGGATGGAGATTGTTATGGTGAAGGGGGTAACCATTTCCTGCACACTGTGCGGAGGAATCCTGACATTACTATAATCGTTCATGACAACCAGATATATGGGCTTACAAAAGGGCAGGCATCACCCACAAGTGAAATTGGCATGAAAACCAAGATCCAAACACATGGTGTGTTCAACATGCCGCTCAACCCCTTATCTCTGGCAATATCACTGGATTGTTCGTTTGTAAGCCGTGGCTATGCTGGCAATATTTCTCACCTTTCCAAGCTTATCGAAAAAGCCATAGAGCACAAAGGTCTTTCTCTTGTTGATGTGCTTCAACCATGTGTTTCTTTCAACAAGCTAAACACTTTTAAGTGGTACTCTGAAAGAGTTTATGAAATGAATGAGCCTGGTTATGAGTTAAATGACCGGGTGAGGGCTTTCGAGAAATCGCTTGAATGGGGCGATAAGATTCCTCTGGGTGTTTTCTATGTGAACGAAAAACCAAGTTTTGAGGACCATCTTGATGTGCTTGCATCAGGACCTCTCTACAAGAATGCTCCAAAAACAGAACTAGTGAACGAACTAATCGATGGTTTTCTATAACCATCTTTTTTAGTTTTTTGGTAACTATTCAGCCTAGCACAATCTGCCTATTGGTACTGATTTCATCGAAATGGAGATATCTGCCACTAACAATCTAAGAATCAAAAAAGCAATCAATAGTAACAATCAAAATAAATGTTCATAATGAAATTTACATTTCAACTTTTTGTCAAGATTGTTATAGATAGCGTTTTTATCAGGCTGAATAGTTGCCTATTTTTTTTAAATATTTTGCTTGACAGGTATTGTGGAAGTGCTGTCTTGAATTTTTCCAATAATGACCACTAGTTCTTCAAAGAAGCATTTTTCTTTTGCCACTATCCACGAATTAAAATTATGACGTTCCATTTCCTGCATAACTTCTTCAATGCCTGTAATGGATGATACAAGCAGCAATATCATTCCACCTGGTTTCAGGTAAGCATGTACCTGCTCCATGAAAGGTTTGATGTCCTTGCGTCCATTGATGCCTCCGTCAAAAGCGTAATTTAGCCATCCCGGGACTTTCTCTTCTTTGGAAGTTGGAAGGTAGGGGGGATTGAATATCACAATGTCAAACTGTTGTTTACTTTTCAATCCTGCAAACATATCTGTCCTGATTACATCGATACCATTTGATCTTGCACAGCGTGCAGCCAAAGGACTTATTTCCGTTGCTACAAGCTCTATATTCCTGTTGGCTTTAAGGACTGCGGATACAAAACCGCTGCCTGTGCCAATTTCCAGGACCTGCATGTTCTCTTTTGTAAACTCAAGGGCAGTGTCTGCAAGTAAATAAGAATCTTCAGCAGGCTCGTATACCTGATCTGCAAGATCTATCATTGCATTAAGATGTTTGATTGTAAGCATGGATTCAAAAATAGTTATTCCTGTTTATGCCTGAACATCATGTTAGCAAGTTGTGCAAATTGCTCAGGTTCCAGGTTCTCGGGTCTTTTATCAATAAGTTCCTGCGGTAATTCATGTATGAATTCTTTCATATCCTCAATACCGAGGAGCTGCTTGTTCTGGATGATGGAATTCCTCATTTTTTTACGTCTCTGACCAAAAGCTGCAGTAACAAAATCAAGGAAATATTTTTCATTAAGCACTTCAAAAGGTGCAGGCCTTGGTTTGATCTCAACCACTGCAGAAAGGACTTCGGGTATCGGGGAAAAAGCCCCTCGTGGTACTTTCATGATCATTGAATTTTCAGCAAAATAATGTGCATTCACAGAAAGGCGGCTATAATCCTTTGAATTGGCATGTGCCACAAGTCTCTGTGCAAACTCATATTGGTACATGAGTATTCCTAACTTAAAATCATGTTTGAATAACTTGAAAGTAATCTCGGAAGAAATGGAATAGGGCAGGTTTGAGACTACCTTGTCAAAAGAAGGGAACTCGACTTTGAGCACATCCCCATGGATCAGGGTAAGTTTGTCCTGGTCTCCAAAACGGTCTATTAGAACATCAACAAGTTCAGGATCTCGCTCAATAGCAATTACGTGACCTGCTTTTTCCATTAGCCTTTCAGTCAGGTTTCCAATACCTGCTCCAATCTCAAGTATTGTCTCATGGGGGTTTATGTCAGCAGCGTCTACAATCCTGTCGAGGATTCGTTCATCTACTAAAAAATGTTGGTCATGATACCCACCTCGGATACCATATTCCCTTAAAATATCATAAACCAAGAAACGAACACCTTTTACTTGCTACGTTGACGACGTGGAGGTATTGTGAAGAGCCTGTACTTGATATTTTCATCCTTTAGTTCCTCTATGATCCTGTTTACAACAATTTTTATCGGTGAGTGTACTCCTTCAGCTCTCTCGCTCAAATCCTCAAAGCTCGTAAATGCTCCTTTCTTCCTTGCATCTATGATGTTCCACATAAGTTTCTTTCCAATACCTGGAAGTAGATCTAACATATGCAGCCTGTTTGTAATTGGGTGTGCATCATTGAAGAATTTGATGAATTTTTCTTCATGGTGTTTTACGGTCGTTTCAAGAATGTAGGGTAACTCGAGCTGGGCACCAGGACTTAAACTCTGGTATGGTATGCGTTGTTTTACATGATCTACAAGGTCGCGATCACCGTCTCCAATATATACTTTGGACTGGATATCCGGTATTTTTTCTTCTTTCGGTACAAGTTCCATCAACACAAAATAGTTTTCCCCGACAGCCTGCACAAGAGGTTTCTTTTGATATGATGGGCGTTTATCATCTGGACTTCCATATGGGAGATAATCTAAGATCCATGCATACTCTTCTTTCTCAGGTGGCTTTCCCCTAGTTGTCATATATTTTCTCCTCCGCTATACCTGCTGCTACTTATGCAAGTTTTTTTTTCGAAATTAAAAAAGGGATGTATTGAATATAATTCTAATCCATTGCTTCTTCTACAAGGTTTAGCATTTCATCGAGTTCTTCTTCTGTAAGTGTGAATCTCTCTTTTGCATAAAGTGATCTTAGTTCATCCCTGCTCTGTGGCATCACGTCAGCCAGTCTGATGGCAATTTCCGGCTTCATCTTTTCAAGCTCAAGAAGTTTGTTTACAAGATCCCTTGCTTTTTCAGGGCTTGTCTTTGAGAACATTTCTGCATGATTGATAGCTTTACGCAGTTCATATCCAAGCTCATCTTCATCTTTAAGACGATCTTTCATTATCTCATTCAACATACCCTTTACTTCAGACAGGGTTAACAATTCTTCACTAAGAACTTCTTTTACTATCATTGGTATACACTCTGTGCCTTATTTAGGGTTTAGGTCATCCCAGGATGACAATAAGATGTATCATTAGATACATTCAATAAAGATATATCTAACGATAAAGAAAGGTAATTAGGGTGTCAAACCTGAAATTTCTGTGAATTTAGTATTTCTGTGGTTTCAGGTGCTGTGGAAGGGTTATAAGCTCTTTTGTAGCATTCCCATCTGTTACCTGCAAGACAAAAGCCCGGCCACGTTGACCAATGACTTTTCCTGTCTTTCCCTGGAATTTTGCGTTTGGCATTCCTTTCTGTACACTTGGGTCAATATCGATGTGGACCATCTGTCCGTTATCGAATTCCTGAATTGCCTTGCTGATAGGTGAAATTCCTCTTTCTCTTGTAGTTTTCTGTAACTTATGCCTTGTACAGTGCTTTTCGCCGTGTGATCTTCCCATAATTATTTTCCTCCATTGATCGAATTATCAGTTTAAGTTATAAATACTCTGATTTTATGTGTTATATGTCGACTTTAACGACATCAAGTTCAGTCACTGTTGCCTGTATTCCTAATTTTTCTGTTAGACTTGGCACAGTTCTTCCCTCGTCTCCTGACGTAAGTTCTTTTACATACAGGCCGCCATCACAGTGTACTTCTATAATGGCATACTCATCTGTCTTCTCTATAAGCTGCATGTTATGGACATATCGCTTTCGAATAAGGTCTGCTCTTCTGTGGGATACTCGCTGTGGAGTTCTTTGATGTATTTTCACTCCAATAAGAGAGTTTACAGCATCCTTTAGTTTATCCGTGGAAACAGGCTCTTTGAATGTAACTTTAAGGTTATAAACTTTATCCGCCTTTGCGGACTTTAGATTCTCAATTACGCCTTTTTCCACTATCTTCAGTCCATCTACTTCCACTTTGCCAGCAGTGAACTCATTAATCTTCTTTTCCAGATCCCATACATCTATGCTGCGAATAGTCGGGTTTAATGCCTCTACAACAAAAGGTCTTCCAGTTCCAAGCATAAGAGCATCGATATCTTCGCGTCCTGCACCATGGAATTTAGTATCTGTTCCCTTTGTTGCCTTTATAACTTCTTCAGCTATAAGCTCATCTACAGATTCTGGGTACTGTTTTCCTGTATTATTGCATTGCTCACAACCCCTACCGCCACAGCCTCTGCATGGCCATCTTGTCTGAGGGATCCCTCTTATGAGTTTCCTGTATCTTCCCTGTATATAAACTGACTTTATTTGGATACTGCTTGATTCCTCTGCAATATCCATGGTTACAACAAGATCCGGCCTTTCAAACTCAACTTCTTTTCCTGTGCGTGCAGCTATGAGTTTGCCGACCTCACGGTTCATTTCAGTCTTGAACTGCTCGGCATGCGTGATTTCACATTCGCTCCAGAGGATCTCCTCATTCTCCCCGACCAGACCGCTGACCTTTGTTCCCACCAGGAATGTGGAATATTCTCTATCTCCAATGCTTTGAATTGCTCTGTCGGCCCATAGGTCAAGCTTATCAAAAATACCCATGCATACCCAGCATTTATCGTCTTCACCCTCGATTTTCAGGCTCTTTCTTGCATAGACACTGCTCTTGGAGAGTTCTTCAAGTAAAGAATCATCACCTGTATCTTTAAATAAAGCATCTTCTTCCATTGCCAGGCTCAATTTGATGGCCTGTCCTCTTTCTACATTAGTAAGGCCTGTGGATAATTTAGCGAATTGTCTTCCCATGCAATGGTCACAAATGGGTCCTTCGTTAATTATCTTCGTAGCGGTTTCAAGTATGGTCATTAGATCACTTTTATCAATGTACGTTTCTATATCATTTTTATCAGTATAATTGGCAACAGATGAGTGCTATATAATATAACACTTTTTGGTTATGCTTCTTTTCTGTCCAGTTCATTATGAATTATTATCATACAGTGATCAGAATGGAGTGAAATAGGCCCTATATTAAGCGTCTGCTTTGCAAGTCTGGCAATTATTCCTTCTTCCTCTTTCGTAACTCCCATATGGTCTCCAAGCACAAATACTGCATCTGTATTAAGGTCGCTGCATTCTCTGATATCTTCTCCGTCCTCTTTCAGGTAATATATTTCCCTGCCTGCATCCTTGAATTCCAAAAGCAGCTCTTCAAGTCCTGCGCGACGTATCCATACACCGGGAGTGGATTGTGTTTCATATTTAATTGCATCTCTTTCAAGTGCCTTTTTTATAAGGGAGCCGCTACTTCTTTCATCAGGATTAAGGTACTTCAACTTCTCTCCATTAAATCTTATTACCTTTCCCGGGTCAGGATCTCCAAGAAGTAGCAGGTGGACATTTACATCACGTCTCATTCCATGTGAAAGGAAAAGTGCGGAATTGATACATCTGCACAGAATATCCATTCTTCCGGCAGAACCTGGCAGGTCATTCAGTGAAAAGTCAGCGCTTGTTAATGCTTTATGCCCAATTATCACAAAATCTTTCATTTATTCACCTCTGTTTTATTTCTCATCCTTAAGTATTATTTTTGCAAGTGCAGCTGCAATCTGGCGATAGTTCATATCATCGCCTGCGATATTTGAGACAAAATCATCATATTTGTCCAGATGTCCTCGTCTGATGTGCATCCTGATCTCATCAGCGATTCGATTCTCTTTTATTCTTTCTATGTCTCTGTGGCTTGGTAGTTCCCTTTTAATGATCTCGGTATTTGTGATGCGCATTATGTCCTTCAGTTTCCCAAGATCCCTGCTTGATGCAAAAGTATAGGCAAGCCCCGGTCTGCCTGCCCTTGCAGTTCTTCCTATTCTGTGGACATATGTTTCAAGTCCCTGGGGAAGGTCGTAATTGAAAACAACTTCTATGTTATCGACATCTATGCCTCTGGCAGCTACATCGGTCGCGATCAGGATGCCAATGTCTTCATTCTTGAACCTGTCCATTCTCTGCTCCCTTTTCTTTTGCTTTATATCGCTGTGAAGTGCCTCGGCAGGATATCCTCTGGAACGCAGTTTAATGAGCAATTTGTCAACTTCCTTTTTTGCATTACAAAAGACGAGTGCGGACTTGATATTCTCAGCTTCTATAAGCCTTTTCAAAGCTTCTGGTTTTGCATTATCCTTTATTTCAAAGTAATATTGTTTTACCTGAGGTACAGTAAGTTCTTTATGGACTACTTTTATGTGCACAGGATCCTTCTGATATTGCTCTGTCAGATCGAGTATGGGTTTTGGCATCGTTGCCGAAAAGAGTAATGTTTGCCTGCCAGCTGGGATGCTTTCCAGTATTTTTTCTATATCTTCCCTGAACCCCATATTCAACATTTCATCGGCTTCATCAAGTATGACAATGCCAATATCATCAGTAGGCATCGTTTGTCTTTCAAGGTGGTCTATTATTCTCCCAGGTGTTCCTACTATTATCTGAACTCCCATTTTAAGTGTGTTTATCTGGGAATCAAGCGAAAGTCCGCCATATATAGGCAATACTTTGAGTTGCGGGATATATTTTGCAAGTTTTCTGAGTTCTTCTGATACTTGATTTGCCAGTTCCCTTGTAGGGCATACTATCATTGCCTGGGTATTTTTGTTACTCTGGTCAAGAAGTTCCATCAATGGGATTCCAAATGCTGCGGTCTTGCCGGTTCCGGTCTGTGCCTGGCCTATAATGTCCTTTCCTTCAAGTATGGGGGGAATGGATTTTACCTGGATCTCAGTGGGCTCCCTGAATCCCATCTCTTTTATGCTTTTTCTTATCTCTTTTGAAAGGTAAAGTTCCTTGAATATTTCTGATCCCATTTGATTTTCACTCTCCAGAGGGCTGCTTTTTGTGCTTATTATACGAATAAAAATGTAAATTGACTAGATGATGTCGTTTGGTTTTACTCTTTCAGGGATGTATACATTTCAGCTATCTTGACAGCCCTATTTGCAATTTCTGTGGCACTTTGACCCATTATACTGATCATGGCTTCCTTTCCGATAGCACCTTTATCGTAAATAATGTCAGGGACAGCTCCATACTTATTGATGGCCTGTGATGTTCCCCAGTCCATTGCTTGTGTATCTACAGGTTCATCCTCCCTGGCAAATGATGATGTACTAAGATCAAGTTCCCTACATATGTCTACAAGGTCTTGGGAGTACCTTATGTTCATGCAAGCTCGTGATCTTGGGTTATGCTTCATTGCAGTAAGTAGTATGAGAGCAACATGCTCGCTTGCGCCAAAATCAATCTCACCAACAACATGTGGGATTCCTTTTAGTTTGACAATCCTGCCTGTGACTGCAGCCACTTCTAAGCCTGAAGCAGCAGATAGCAGTGCCATTGCTATGTTAGACCCGACTTCAGGGATCAGCTTCGCAAAGTGTTTGGAATGGACAAGTACGTCCACTCCATTTTTCAAATCCTGCAAGACTGCATATCTTTCAGAGTTTTTCAGGACGTGGGATAATTGATTGACAGGTCCTACACCTTTTCCAACAGGTACGCTTCCTTTAATAGCCTCTACTACGAAGTCCTTTGCTTTTTTTGCGGCTTCATCTATTTTGTATCCCTGCGCAAGTGATGCTGCAAGCGCTGCAGAATAGGTGCATCCTGATCCATGAGTACCACCTTTGACAAAAGTTCCGGGGATTATGGTGTAGCTGTCAGTTTTAGAATTGTACATTATATCTGAAGCATCAAGATGCCCACCAGTAACAATGACAATTTTAACGCCTGTCTGGCTGATAAGTTTGGCAGCTTTCTTTGCCTCATCAATGTTTGTTATCTGCATTCCTGAAAGGATGTTTGCCTCATTGATATTTGGTGTTACCACTTCACTTACGGGCAAAAGCTTTTGTTTTAAGGTTGTTATGGCATCTTTTCGAAGCAGATCCCCTCCAGCTTCTGCTGCCATGACCGGATCGACAACCAGTTTCAGATCATATGTTTTCACCATTTTTGCAACGGTTGATATTATGTCCGAAGATGAGAGCATGCCTGACTTAGCCCATATGATATTCATATCCTCGCAGACGGCATCTATCTGGTTACGTATGACTTCACAAGGGATATCATAAGCACTCAGGACACCGGTAGTATTTTGTGATGTGACTGATGTGATGGCACATGTTGTATGGATTCCAAGCGAAGCTATCGTTTTGATATCTGCTTCAATTCCTGCTCCTCCACCAGAGTCAGAACCTGCCATGGTCAGTATAATTGGTATTTTACTCATTACATTCCCCTTATGCGCTGCTGCCGTGTGGCGGAGCTCTTAAATGTTTTGTTGCTTATATACTAGTTGGTTAACAGGACCTATATATTTTTGCTATAATGCTATTTTTATCTGCTTCAAAGCTGGCTTCTGCGATAGTTATATATACTGAATATGCAACATTGGTGCATCACAATATGTATAAGTAAATAAACAAATTTACACTTAAATACTCGCGTATAATTATTCGAATTTATTTAGCTAAGGGCGATTAAAATGGGAAACAGACCTCTTGATATATTGAACGATGCTTTGAACACACCTGTAATTGTGAGACTAAAGGGCGCAAGAGAATTCCGTGGAAAACTCCAGGGTTATGATGTTCACATGAATCTTGTGCTGGACGATGCGGAAGAGCTTAAAGAAGGAGAAATTGTGAGAAAACTGGGTAGTGTTGTTATTAGAGGTGACAACGTAGTTTATGTTTCTCCCTGAGACAAACGTAATCTATAAGAACTACTACCTATATCATGGGTAAAATCTGAGCTATTACTATATTGGTTACAATTAATTAACAAATCAAAAGGTGATTATAAATGTCAAAAGGTACTCCCTCAATGGGTAAAAGACAAAAGCGCACGCATGTGAAATGCAGGCGCTGTGGTAGTGTTTCACTTAATATTCATACAAAACAGTGCACTTCATGTGGCTTTGGAAAGACCTCCCGCATGAGGAGCTACAAATGGCAAGCAAAGTGCAAATACTAAGTCTTTTCAGACTAGGGGTATAAATGCGCGAAGAATGCGGTGTCACAGGGATTGTACAGTTCAAGTCGGAATCAAGTCCAGTCCCCTCCGCACTTCGCATATATTATGCGTTGTATGCTCTTCAGCATCGTGGTCAGGAATCCGCTGGTATCGCTGTTCATGATGGTGAACATCTTGGGGCATTAAAGGGCATGGGTCTTGTACCTGAGATATTTAACAGGGAAGATCTTGTTACTCTCAAAGGCAATGTGGGTATAGGCCATGTACGTTATTCTACTTCTGGTGGTTCTTGCATAGAAAATTGTCAGCCATTTATCGTTAATTATAAGAATGGAACTGTTGCGCTTGCACACAATGGTACCTTGGTCAATGGCCCGGATCTGCGCTCACAACTTGAGGATAAGGGCCACATTTTTGTTACAAATTCTGATACTGAAGTAATTGCTCATCTTTTGGTAAAAGAACTTCTTAAACATGACCCAGTTGAGGCCATGGCTAATGTGATGAAGCAGCTCAATGGTTCTTATTCTCTTTCTATCATGATCGATGACCTTCTCATGGCTTTAAGGGACCCTCTTGGTATCAAGCCACTGTGTTTTGGTACCATTGATTCTGGTTATGTTGTTGCTTCTGAGAGTGTGGCAATAGATACACTTAACGGGGAACTTGTGAGGGATGTTAGACCTGGTGAACTTATCATCTTCCGAGATGGTGAGGTTGAATCCCATCAGCTCTCTGATGAAAAATACTGTGCTCATTGTGTCTTTGAATATGTTTATTTTGCACGCCCTGATTCTATAATCGATGGACAACTTGTTTACAAGGTCCGCGAAAGGATTGGAGAATTACTGGCTCGTGAACATCCTATCGATGCTGATATAGCCTCTCCTGTGCCAGATTCGGGTATTACTTCTGCGATTGGTTTTTCCCGGGAGTCAGAGATAGACTATGGGGAAAGTCTTATGAAAAATCGTTATATTGGTCGTACTTTCATTCTTCCTGGCCAGGCCATGCGTGAAACGGCTGTGCGCCTTAAGATGAATACTATCGATGAGAATATCAAGGGTAAAAAAGTGGTCCTTGTTGATGACAGTGTTGTAAGAGGAACTACTTCCCGCCGGATCATCGACATGGTCCGCAATGCAGGTGCTAAGGCTGTGCATGTTCGTATAGGAAGCCCTCCTGTAGTGGCACCATGCTACCTGGGTATTGATATGGCATCAAGGGATGAGCTCATAGCAGCCCATAAGACCATACCAGAAGTTAAGGATTTGATCAATGCAGATTCATTGGGTTACTTGAGTATAGATGGTCTGGTAGAAGCAATTGGAATTGATCGGGATGATCTATGCATGGGATGTCTTACGTCTGCTTATCCTGTGGAGATTCCTGGTGAAAATATATGCCAGCGCAGACAGCTAAAACTTCATGAGTTCTAATTTTTTCATACCAAGCATCAATAAATACGACATGTATGTAAATTCTAAAGAGCTATATATCAGTAGTGCGTACAAATGGTTACTCTCTGATATATCAAATGTTCATGCAACCCAAGTTTGACAGTTTTCACTCTTTGCTAAAGAGAATGCCTTTACTTTCACCCAACATTTTCGTTTTTTTGTTAGGAAATCCTATTTGACAGTTCAAACAATTTCATGTTAAATTCTACGATCTCACCCATTTTTGCCTTAAGATCAGTGTATTTATGGCATCAAAATTGGCGTAAATGTACTTTTTTGCTTTACCTTTCATGAAATCAACAGTAACTGTCAAATTCAATAAGCTTTTTTTGATGAATTTTGTAGACTTGTGTTTGAGTTCATTAAACAATATCAACAAGAGCATTATTGATCCTGAACTTCTTAGGCAGTTTCTTGTTCTTATCAATCGAATTTTGTATCAGTTTTGCTTCCTCTATCTGCCTCATAATCTTTCTTGCTCTTGATTCAAGTTGCTCTTTCTGAAGCTTTTTTGAAAAATAGAGGTGGTTAATATTGCTTGGTTTAATAATTTTTAGGCCATAAACGCCATCCTTTGGATCAATTATCTCAACAGGATAAGTTCTGAACTTTGTTATTATCTTGTCATCGCTCGTATTGAGTTTCCTTGCAGTTAGATACTGCATTTTATCAGTCTTTATCAAACCAATGTTATCAATACTGTTAGCTCCTTTATCAAAAACGACAAGTGAACCTTCCCTCAATCTTTTGTTCACTTGAAAATAAGTATTCTTGAAATGGGTTTGATCAGCTACATTACCCTTTTGAACAGTGATCCCTATGGGTACATTTATAGGAGCTGCAAGTTCCGAAATTCCTAAAGTAATCTGTTTCTTGTCTGGCCTGTGACCTCTGCTATACCCATGTTTTCCAAGTGGAGATTTATTTCCATAAAGGACAATGCTCGTTCAGTCCATGTTTATATTGGTGTGTTCGAAATCATATCGAGTGAACAATCGATCTTGAATATCGGAAATAATCGTTTCACGATTATTTCCCAGGGTTTCAAGAACCCTGTATAAAGTCCTTTCACTAAATTCAGGGAGATTGAAAATATCAAGAACCTCATCACGGTTGATCCACTGATGAGCTTTACTTATACTGAAATTATCTGTGAGTTTATAGCTCACAAGAGCTTTTAGCAGGTCATTGATATCAATTCCATTCTTTTTGTGTTTCCCAAAAACAGTGGAAAAATCGAGGATATCATAGAGTTGGTTTACAGCTAGAATGGTTCCGATAGGAAAGCATATATTCTTATTAGGAATAATATCGTATGTTCTTAATTTTGCTTGCATTTTTACCGATATAAACAAAACTAAGAACACATATATTACTTTTGACTGTCAAAGTTGGGTTCAAACATAATGCTTTGTGGGCAAGCTAGTGCGACAAGTAGTTGATAATCTACGACAAACAGGTTTGTTGATCGGGATCATTCCTACAAGGATGATTTCGAAATGAGACTAAAACTCATAGGAAGCTCCTTCCTCAACTGCAGAGCAGACAGGGAGGAGTAGTTCACAAGACCCAAAAGAACATAATCTTAATTAACGCTGCTACTCAGATGCAACCCGATCACGCCAATACCTATCAATACAAGGGATATTATCCTGGCAGGGGGCATAGGTTCGCTAAAACCCACATAACCTATTAAAGATATCAATGCCACTCCAAGGCCGGCCCAGATAGCGTAGGCGACACTGACGTCTAGCCTTTTTAGCGCAATGGTAAATAATATGAAACTGATCCCATAGAACAAAAATATCAATATGGATGGTAGTGTTTTTGTAAACCCCTCGGATAATTTCATACAGGTGGTTCCACATACTTCAAACATTATTGCCAATGCCAGGTATAAGTAGCTCATTTTCCTTTTCTCCTATTTGAACAAATATAATTTTCAAGTGATTTTGTATTTTTGTATTTCTACATTATGTGCAGCGCTAGATTTAATAGTATCACAGCTGAGATTTATATATCTTTTTAGAAAACAGGAGTTCAAAGCCGGATCAGAATTGGCAATTATTTTAACAATACATTAACAATATATCATTCCACTTTTTCCTGAATAACAGATAGTGATGCATTCAGGCACATGCATAAAGACTTGTGAACACAAAAAAATTAGAATGGAAGAGTTGGCTTTTTCATCAACAAGATCAGCTTATATAATGGCATTTACATTTTCGTTGTGCAGCTAATAGGTTATTATTGCGGACCTGAATCAGTGTCCTTACAGGAAGATCTCTCTTTTTCAGATCTTACTGCAAATATCCCAGTTTTACTGGGTTCTCCCCAATGATCTACCCCATGCCACACTTTAAAATGTCTGAAACGCTGCTGTGTCCTTCTTGGTAATTTCCACATATGATAAAACTCCTCTTTTAGAGATGAGATGTTATCTCATTATTGTTGTAATATCGGGTACCCAAACCCGATTCAACTTTCTTCTCTTCAGATATAAAATTAACTCATGTGAATATTAACATAGATTGTATTTTTTCAATACATTTGAATTTATAATATCAGTATTACAATAGTACATGAAATATCTAATATAGTTGGAGATAATAAATGTTGTCAATTGCTTTATAAACGACAACTTATTATTTTTGGTATTGGTTAGGATCATATTTTGCTCAACAGACTATTAAATTGTTGTTATGAAATATGTTTTTTACCACTTGCAAAATTCGTATATTTATTTATCATCAGATCCTTTGAACAATTCTCTGATGCTGTGCAGATCTTCCGGTTTTCCAAAGACGATACAGCTATCACCTGAATATATGGGGGTATCACCATCCGGATTTGTGATGGTTTCATCATCTCTATGTATGGCCAGAACAGTTGTTTTGTGTTTTGTTCTTATATTAAGTTCTTTGAGTGTTTTTCCGTCTACGGCGCAGTTCTCAGCAAGTTTAAAAGTGATGACTTCCATTCCCGGAAGGTCGTCTTTTATATCAAAGCTCCTCTGCTGATCTTTTGAAGAGGAATTTCTAAGCATGCCATAACCATTCGCACGTATTTCTCTTGTGAATTTATCGATATCTTCCTCTGGGACCAGGTATTTTTTGAGCAGGCGACTGAAAATCTCTACGGATGTTTCATATTCTTCTGGAATGACCTCATCTGCACCCATCTGCTTAAGCATTCGGATCTCGTTCATGTATCGTGTCCTTGCGATAATAAATAATTCTGGGTTCATTCTTCTTGCAACCTGGATCAGTGTTCTGGTGGCAATATAATCCGAAATCCCAACGATCAGGATCCTGGCAGATTTAATATTTGCATTATCAAGAACAATTTCATGAGTGGCATCTCCGTAGTGGATCCTTTCTCCTTTCTTCCTTTCATGGCGTACAGTTTCGGGGTTCGTTTCTATGATCACATAGGGTATACCTGCAGTCTTTGCAGCATTTGAAAGCGTCTTTCCATTGAAGCCATAGCCGATGATGATCAGGTGGTCATGCAGTTCTTCTACCTCTATAACCGTGTCCATGCTCTTTGAGTAGAGTCCATTAACAAGTATACCATTTGTTATCTTTTTCAGTATCCCATTTGAGATGCGGTGTGAAGAACTCATGACAGTGGGAGTTACTGCCATTGTAACTATAGAAACTGCGAGGAAGACCTGGTATAAGTTATCATCCAATAGTCCGTATTCCTTTCCAAAACTGGATAGGACGAATGAGAATTCTCCTACCTGTGCCAGTGTCATTCCAGTTATTATAGCTACCCTGAGTGGATGACCCAACAGGAAGGTAACAAGTCCTGCGGCTACAGATTTAATTAATATTACCGCTCCTGCCAGCACAAGTAAGATGGCAATATTCTCTATAAAGAAGCTGGCGTCCATAAGCATTCCTATAGATATAAAGAAAAAGCTCATGAATACATCCTTTAAAGGCATCATATTACCTATGGCCTGGTGGCTGTACTCTGATTCTGAGATTATCAGACCTGCAAGGAATGCTCCAAGGGCCAGCGAGAGGCCGGCATGGGAAGTGAGCCACGCAGTTCCGAAAATAGTGAAGATGATGGTCAAAAGGAAAAGTTCCCTGTTACGTGTTTTGACAATTCTGAACAACAGTGCAGGCAGCACCCACCTTGCACTGACAATCACAAAAAATATTATCCCAATACCTTTCAGAATAAATATGAAAGGGCTGCTATCGGAGTCGGAAGGTACACCTGCGAGTATAGGTGTGAGTAATATCATTGGGACTATTATTATATCCTGGAATATGAGAACTCCCAGGGCTATCTTGCTATATGGGGTGTACATTTCCCCTTTTTCTTGTAGCAGTTTCAGCACTATAGCTGTACTGCTTAGACATACAAGGAATCCAAGAAAGATGGATGTTCCAAAACTATATCCTAGGTATTGAGAAATGTAGTAGACAAGTGCTAAAGTAAGAATCACCTGGAGTCCTCCTCCTATCAGCACGAATCTTTTGATATCCCAGAGTTCCTTAATGGATGTTTCGACCCCTATTGTGAAAAGCAGCATGATTATTCCGATCTCTGCAAGTAGTTCTACTTGTGTAGTATCCTGGATAATACCAAGCATGTGGGGTCCGGCAATCATTCCGGTAACTAAAAAACCAAGCACAGGAGATAGTTTTATTCTATGGAATAGGAGAAGTATGAATATGGAAAGTCCAAAAATAATCTCAATTTCCGTAAATAGTGTGAGGTCCATAATATTGTCTCTTTAATCATCCTTGAATCAAACTAATACTAAAAAAGTCTTTTGAATAATTTTGAATAATAGTGACCGTATAGACTCCAATATCATATGACTACCATTTATATGGATACAATTTTTTTAGCTACTAACAATACTTTTTTGTCACAGATTTACTATAAAAACCACATTTGTTTGAAAAATATTACTCTGGTATCATTAAGATTTGAAGTCTGAACAATTCAAGCTACCCATTTCAACCTATTGATTTTGATTTTATTGAAAAAGGAGGAGTTCATTCCTAAACTAATTTAAAACAAAACGTAACTATTCAGCCTAGTTCTCTAGCATCAATTCTCTAATTCAGGAACAAATGATTTCTATCGAATATTGTACTAGTGTCCCGGCAAATTAATTATATTACATAATACTTTGACATTTTTTCATCAGCAAGTTTCCGCGTAAACTTCCAGTTTATCTTATTCCGATGTTC
>JAVEPM010000022.1:0-37782 GCA_034008115.1 Methanolobus sp. | reverse complement strand
ATAAAAATAAGATTGATATTAATTATGTTTGAAAAACGCTATCATGCAAAATTGTTCAAAATGGAATTATACCTGCGGAATGTGAGGTATATGAAAAAAGGTGGTTACTTAAATGAAAATTGAAAAAATGTTATTGGCCTTAGTTGTTACTTTAATAATATCCCTCGTAAGTATCAGTCCTGTTCTGGGAACTGCTTATAGAGGTGTGGAATTTCCTTCCGGCGTTGTATCCTTTGCAGATGAGATCGTGGATTATCAACTTAATGGCGGCGCATATGCCGGCGATATAAATAAAATACTTGGAAAACCAGACAACAAATATGTAAGTCTTGGAACAAAGGGTTATGCCATTGTAAAATTCACAGACAATTCCCTGACAAGTTCTGGTGACAGTAGCTATGATCTGGCTGTTTTTGAAGCTGGTACTTCTACAAAAGAATTTGTAAAGGTATTTATAAGCACAGATGGCCAGAACTGGATAAAGATCGGTGATGCCAACAAGAAAACATTGTTTGATATAGATGCAGTAGATGGTGTGCTCAAAAACGAAAAATATAGTTACGTCAAACTCGTTGATGTTAACGGACTCAGCAAGGGCAGATCATACGAAGGTGCCGATATGGATGCAGTCGGAGCTATAACATCAACAGCCCCGGTTTTGGAAGAAACTGAAGATGAAGAATATGAAACACCCGTTGAGACTAATATTCCTGAATTCCCAACAATAGCACTTCCAATGATAGCTATTCTCGGACTTGCATTTATCCATGGAAAAAAGAATAAGTAAATTACGAAAGAAAGCTCGTAAGAGTTTCTTTCTCATTTTATTTTTGAGTCTCTTTTTTATTCTCACTTACTTTTAAATCCCATTAGTATCTATAGGGTTCCTCATGCTTGTAACGGTTGCATTATTGCTCGTAAGCCTGGTGATGATAACAAAAGGTGCCGACTGGTTTGTAGAATCTGCGGTTTCTATTTCCGAGAAAAGTGGTATCCCAAAGATAATCATAGGAGCTACAATCGTCAGTTTTGCAACTACTGCACCGGAATTCACGGTTTCTGCAATGGCAGCTTACCTTGATCATGTGGAAATGACAGTGGGAAATGCCGTAGGTTCTGCCATATGCAATATAGGTCTTGTATTAGGTGCTATAATAGTCATAAAAGCAATACCGATAGAGCTTCACGGTTTCACTCGCAGGGGTGGGTTCATGTTGAGCTCTGCACTTCTTTTGATAATTGTAGCATATGACGGTGTAATATCCTCATTTGACGGGATTTTGCTTTTGATGATATTCATTGGATTCATGTATTACAATTTCCGTCTTCAGCGTGCTATTTTTGGTGAGAATGAAGAACTAAGGGAAAGAGTCCCTATTAGCCAGCTGAGAAAAGAGATTGCACTTTTCATCACTGGAGCACTCCTTGTTGTAGTAGGCAGCCGCATTCTTGTTGATGCTGGCATAAGCATTGCAGAATGGCTCGGGGTTCCTGAAATGATCATAGCTCTTACGCTTGTTGCCCTGGGCACTTCACTACCCGAGCTTATCACTGCAGTTTCAGCCACGTTAAAAGGACATCAGGATATTTCTATAGGAAATATACTGGGTGCAAACACAATGGATATTGCACTGATACTGGGAGTATCATCCCAGATCAGACCTTTGACAATACTTCCACAATCCTTGTCATACGATTTTCCATTCATGCTACTGATAATGGCACTTCTAATGATCTTCGGTATCACCGGAAGGAAACTGGAAAGGTGGGAAGGTGGCCTGATACTTGGAGCCTATTTTGTATATATCGTTGGTTTGTTTACGCTGTACAATTAACTGGCAGGAATAATACCAACAAATTAATGCAGCAGCACCCACTCATAATAATAACTATGAGTATACAAAATAAAATATGTATATACCTTGTATTAGCAATGCTGTTAAGCATATCTGGATGTGTCGACAAAGCAGACGTCAGGACTGAAAAAATATTATAATTTCTGAGCCGGATAAACTTGATAAAAGCAACTGTACTCCAGGTACTTACATAGAGATCAACAATACGTTTACTAAAGAAAAGATCATTATGGAAATACTTGGTACAAGTGTTATTGATGGAAGAGAAATGTGTATGGCATCCTATGAAGCTAACACCACTGATGAAAACGGAGCTATCAGATATGAATATCTGTGGTCCATTGATGAGTCAGAAGCAAAATTCTGGTATAGTTATGATGAAAATGACAATATAGTATCACAGATGGAATCTGAAGTCCTGCATGCAACAGAAGAACTTGAACGAATGGTATCTATTACCAATGAGAATAACGGGTGGTACAATTTCACAGATATTCAATGATATTCTTTTTTCTGCTGCCTTTGTGGTTTCAATACTCTTGTCTTTAATTGGCTTTAAATAGGATAATTACCATCAGTAATACTTATGCAACTTCCATCTCCTGATGATCTAAAACAGAAAAGGACCGACCTTGGTCTTACACAAAGTGATCTTGCAAAAAGAGCAGGTGTTAGTCAACCACTTATAGCCAGGATAGAATCAGGAGATGTAGACCCCAGGCTATCGACCCTTAAAAAGATAATCAACGTATTCAATGATATTGAAAAAGAAGATATCTATCTCAGGGATATAATGAACAGGGAGCTGATATCTGTGGCACCTGATGAGAATATCGATGCTGCAGTCCATATAATGGAAAAGTTCAACATTTCACAGATACCCGTCATACAGGATGGAATTTCTGTTGGAAGCTTATCTGAAGACATGATCGTCAGGTCAATGGCCAACAAAAAGACATCAGTTGTATCCATCATGAAGATCGGTGACATAATGGGTGATTCTTTCCCGACGCTCTCCCCTAACACGGATGTCAAAACAGCATCCTATATGCTTGAGAAATATCCAGCTGTACTTGTACTGGAAAAAGGTCATGTCGCTGGTGTTGTGACCAAGTACGATATACTGAAATTGCTGAGTGATTAATGTTTCAGGATTGGGACTGGCTAAGATTAAATATTAGGCTTACATAAAAGACGCAAGTTGCCCTTTCAGGACAATCAAAATGTGTATCATGAAACTTATATCTCATGCTTGCACAATAAATCGATCAACTAAATCATAATTTACAACTCAAAAATAATCAGGAGATTAATATGGATCTAGAAGATACACTTCTTATGATGCCAGGACCAGTTCCTGTTGCACCTCGTGTTCTCAGGGCAATGTCAAAACCCATGATCAATCACAGAGGAGCAGAGTTCTCAGCAATGTATGATGACTGCTGCGAGATTCTGGCTGATGTTTTCCAGACAAAGAATGATATTTTCCTTTTAAGCGGTTCAGGTACTGCTGCAATGGAAGCAGCCGTTGCTTGTACCACAGAAAAAGACGATGTTGTGCTTAGCCTTGAAAATGGCAAATTCGGCGAGCGATTCAAGGATATAGCTGCAAGATACGGAAAAGTAAATGCTTTAGAGAATGAGTGGGGCCATTCATTTGATCTCAATGAGGTCGAAAAGAAACTGGAAGAAGGTGCAAAAACCATCACTCTTATCCACAACGAGACGTCTGTAGGCATACAGAATCCTGCAAAAGATATTGGCAAGCTTGCAAAGAAACACGATGCGCTTTTCATAATGGACGGAGTAACAACCATTGGCGGAGATCTCGTCAAAACAGATGAATGGGGCGTTGATATTGCTGTTGTAGGTTCACAAAAATGTCTTGCAGCACCGCCGGGCCTGTCAATGATCTCAGTCAGTGATCGTGCTTTTGAAGCTATGGCAGATAAAGAGAATTTACCATACTATCTCGACCTTAAAGCTTACAAGAAGAGTGCCGACAAGTCACAAACCCCTTATACTCCTGCAATTCCTTTGTTCTTCGCCCTCCAGGAAGCACTGCATATTGTAAAGGAAGAAAGCATGGACGCCAGGATCAAGCGCCATGCAACAGGTGCAAAAGCAATACGTGCCGCAGCAAGTGCAATGTGTATTGAAATGTTCCCACAGCTCAATGCTGAGCATAGTCATTATTCTAATACTGTCACTGCAATGAAAGCTCCGGAAGGGATCACAGGCAACGATATAAAGAAAGACATGATGGCAAGGGGAATTACCATTGCCGGTGGCCAGTCCCACTTAAGTGGTAAAATATTCAGAATTGGAAGCATGGGCAACGTCCAGCCAAAGGACATAATGCTCACAATTCAGGAACTTGAACTTGTCCTTAAGAAGAGAGAAATCATATCAGACATTGGACCTGGGGTTGAAGCTGCCAGTGAAGTGCTGGATACCCTCCTTTAATCATTATCAGGTGAACATGGCAACAATTGGAGTCGCAGACACTACATTTGCACGCTTTAACATGGGTAAAGCTGCAATCGATGAAATCCAGAAGAACATCTCTGCCAGGATAGTACGCAGCACAGTTCCGGGTGTTAAAGATCTCCCGGTGGCAGCCAAAAAACTTATAGATGAGCAAGGATGCGATATTGTTATAGCTCTTGGAATGCCTGGCAGCAAGGAGCAGGACAAGATATGTGCGCATGAAGCATCCACTGGAATTATTCAGGCACAACTTATGACAAACACTCATATCATAGAGGTTTTTGTTCATGAGGATGAAGCTAAGGATGAAAACGAACTTGCCTTTTTGATGGAACAAAGATCAAGAGAGCATGCACTCAATGTTGTTAAAATGATATCCCAGCCAGAGAAGCTCATAAAGGAAGCCGGCACTGGACAAAGACAGGGATTTAAGGATGTCGGACCTGCAAGGATATGATCTCGGATAAAGAAACGATGGAACATATATATTAATATAGAAATCTTAAGTGATTGTTATGACCATAAAATTAGGATTTGTAATAGCTGAATTTAACAGGGACCTTACATTCCAGATGGAATTGCTCGGTGAGGAGCATGCGAAATTCCTTGGAGTAGATGTGATCGAAAAGATATTGGTGCCTGGGGTATATGATATGCCTCTTGCAATCAAAAAACTCTGTGAACGTGATGATATTGATGCTGTAGTTACAATAGGAATTGTCATTGAAGGTGCAACAAAGCACGATGAGATCGTAGTACAACAGGCTGCAAGAAAGATCACCGACCTTTCCCTTGAATATAACAAGCCTGTAACTCTGGGAATTGCCGGTCCGGGCATGACCAGGATGGAAGCCCACCAGCGTGTGGACTATGCAAAGCGTGCTGTTGAAGCGGCAGTCAAACTTGTACAACGTCTTTGATATTAAGAGTATTAAACTGAAAATAATTGGGTATTTACATGGCATCGTCAAGACTAGAGCGTGTGGAAGAATCGGCAACGATAAAAGCCGCCAATGTTGCCAATAAAATGAGACAGGAAGGTATAGATGTCATAAGTTTCACCCTTGGTGAACCTGATTTCGATACCCCGAAACACATATGTGATGCAGCAGCAGATGCAATGTACAGAGGTGAAACACATTACTCGCCATCAGCCGGAATTCCGGAACTAAGGAATGCGATTGCTGAAAAGCTCCGTACAGAGAACAAACTGGATGCAAAGGCTTCGGATATACTTGTTACACCCGGTGCAAAACAGGCCATTTTTGAAACTATGCTGTCAGTACTTGATGATGGTGATGAAGCAATTCTTTTTGATCCTGCATGGGTTTCATATGAACCCGCGATAAAATTTGCAGGTGCGAATGCCACATGGGTGCCTACAGACCCATATGATGGTTTTAAACCTCTTGACATGGAAGAATATATCACTGACAAAACAAAGCTTATCGTCGTTAATAGTCCGGGAAATCCTACAGGAGCTGTTTATGATAAACAGACCTTGAAGCATATTTCAGACCTAGCAATCGATAATGATATTCTTGTGCTCTCAGATGAGATATATGAAAAAATCATCTACGGCAAAGAACATTTCAGCATTGGCTCATTTGAAGGCATGCAGGACAGGACCATCACTATCAATGGTTTTTCCAAAGCTTATGCAATGACTGGATGGCGATTAGGATATGTATGCGCACGGCCGGATATCTTCAAAGGCATGTTAAAGATACAATCCCATTCTGTCAGCAGTGCAACAAGCTTTGTCCAGTATGGTGGTATCGCAGCCCTTGAAGGTCCACAGGAACCAATAACTGAGATGGTTGACAGGTTCAAAGCAAGAAGAGACCTACTGGTTGACGGCCTAAATGCCATTGGTATCAAGTGCCAAAAACCAGGTGGTGCATTCTATGCCTTCGCAGATGTTAGTGAGTACGGAAACGGTGACGCCATTACAGAAAAACTCCTTACAGATGCCCACGTTGCTGTCACACCAGGTTCTGCTTTCGGAGAAAGTGGTAAGGACTTCATAAGAATATCCTATGCTGCATCGCTGGAACGAATACAGGAAGGATTGGAAAGGATAAGGGCAGCACTCATCTGAGCTGTCCTTTTTTATTTTACTTTTTTAGTATGTATCAGAATTGATTTACTTATAACGTTCAAGTATTTTCTTAATAATCTTTCCACTACTACAAAGTGGACATGATAATGAATCTCCAACTCGCACCACTTTACAGGTAAAGCCTTTATCGTGTAGATCTGTTTCAAGTTGCTGGATATCGAAACCCTGATCATGTCCAAGTACTATGATATCAGGCTTTATTTCCTTTATAGGATCGAAAATATCAGACTCACTTCCAAGAATAGCTTTATCGACTATTTTCAGGGAATTGACCATTTCCACTCTTTGTTCGTCTGGAATTATGGGCTTTGGTTTATGTTTTATCATGGATTCCCTGGCAACTATCACATAAAGTTCATCACCCTTTTTTTTAGCTTCACTAAGGTAGAGAATGTGTCCCGGATGAAGCAGGTCAAAGGTTCCTGTTGCAAGTACTCTTACCAAAAAAATCACCTGTATGCTGCCCCTTATAAACAAGCATCCATTATAAAGATAGCTACATAACTCAATTTTTAATCAGATTTTTTTCAAACCATTCATCTATCATAAAAAATGATTTTCTAAGAATTTAAACTTGCATAGCTGAATTAAGACTTCACATAAATATCCCTAAGACTATGGAGAAGCTTGTGAAATTCTTCGTGTTTGCCTTCACCTACTTTCTCAATCTCAACGATATCAAATGATTTCAACATATTATCCTGATCCTTCTTAGCAAGATGTTCATCTGCCATTGGGAATAGAGTATTTTCTTCTTTGTCTATATGCGGGGTCAAAAGTTCAATATAATCCCTTGAACTCTTGACTATTGTTGACAGAGCTTCAGAGTCCATATTTCCAGAGATCGCTTCACTTATCTTTTTGACATTTCGCCTTCCATGTTCATGCTCTTCCAGAAGGGAATCTATAATTTCTGCTGAGCCGGGAATCTTTGCCTTTTTCATAGCAGGGAAAAGATATTTTTCTTCCTTTGTGTGGTGACACTTGTCAACAAATACTTTCAAGAATTCAACGACATTCTCAAGATGTTCATGTTTAACTTCTTTTCCTGATTCGATATCTATGCAGATTCCATCCAATATATTCAGCATTAATTTGACAGCATGATGTTCTTCTTTTAAATCATCAGTTGGTTTCATTTTATTCTCCCCTTTTATCTTTAACCGACTTTCCGCAGATGTCTCCTTACAAATAGTATTGTTCCTATAAGTGTTATAATGTTCTCTTTGATCATGTCCATATTTGCAATCTGCACTTGGACGTTTGAACCCATTTTTACTTTTACTTCTGTGATACCTTTCATCAACATAAAGGCCCATTTTAATGTGGGATTTTGAATCTGCTTCTTTACTTGTTTTGGCATTGTATCTCCAGTTTCTTTTAACATCTGTCGTAACTTCTATTCTGCCACAGAATAAACCATCAGTGTCAAGACCATTACCATTGTTAATGCTTCAATTCTTTCTGATTTTTTCAGATAAACTTCTGAAACCTTGAAATCACCGTCTTTTAGAAACCGGAATCCCTGCTCCACCTTACTCTGTTTTTTATAAAAACTCAGCATCTGTTCAGCACCGATGTTCAGATCGTTACTGGCGATGATGAATCTTCCGAGGTGCTCTGCTTCAAAGACAAAGTGCTATTCCAAAAGTCTTGAAATGTTAAAATATTCTGTTCTTCTTTTAATGAAGTACAGGAATAAAGAGATAGATATAAAGAGATAGTTATGTTTAATTAACAATGCCTAGAGTTTTAATATTATTTCCCAATTCTTTCTCAACATCAATATTGAATTTACCGTTGTAATAGGTATCATTGTCAATTTTTTCATAGCTGATTATTTTGACATCAAAATCATTGACCTTAACACCTTCGGATTCCAACATTTGTTCATACCAGCCAATTTCAGCTTTAACACTTGCAGCGGGTACAAATGCTAAACTAACAACCAATAGTGCCATGAACATAGCACTAATTTTGATTTTTTCATTCATTTCTTTCTTTACCTCATTTCTAATTACTCCAGAGGCAAGATCACGTAAAGTTTAAACAGTATCAAAGCCAACATACCTATGCCTCTTGGCACAAATGTGGGGTTCAGGTTGATTCGACAAATTCTCTTTGAACCCCACATTACAACTATCTATTACTCTCAACATATACATTAGAGCGATTAATATTAGTTGTTTAGGTTAATATCACAAAACATATTTTATAATTTGAATACCTTTTTTTAAATGTTGATTTATGTTGTTTGTTTTATGATTTTTATTAAGTCCAACGTAACTTATTTAATGTTACATCCCATATTTTAAATTAGAATAATAATTTAATGAGAATGATGGTTTTGGTTGATCTATTCTAATCTTTATAAGGTAGCAAAAATGGATATATTTGATGTTTACAGAAAATCAGGTGACTCTGTCAAGAGGATTTACAGATCAAGGCTTCTTACTGAGATACTGTTCTCCTTAAATGAAGATAGCAAGACGCTTTCTCAACTGCGTGAAATTACCGGCAGCACATCTCAGGCAATAATACCAAAGCTTCGACAACTGGAATCAGACCAGCTTATAGGGGTAAAAGAAAATAGATATTTTTTGACCGATTCTGGAAAGATCGTAGCATCCAGGATTGTAGATTCCTTCATGACAATGGCAACGATCAACAGGCACAAATCTTTTTTGTCAGACCACTATCTCGAAGGAATACCAGATTCATTATTAAAAGAGATAGGCTGTCTTTATAATTGCGATATTGTCAGCGATACAAAAACAGAGATTTTCAATATATACAATACCAATCTGAAGATCATAAAAGAAGCTGAGTATATTTTGGGAGTATCCTCGGTATTAACTGAAGGGTATGCAGATTCTATATTAGAAAGAGTATATAGCGGAATACCCGTAGAGCTTATAGTTCCCGCGGATGTTGGAGATCTATTGAAGCAGAAACCATACGATAACAAGATTAGATCACTTGAAGATTATAAGAATTTTAAATTATCGGTCATGCATGAAGATATTAAATTTGGGCTTATTGTCAGTGATAAATGTATGTCATTGAGCCTCTATAATAAAGATGCTGCCACCTATGACATTAGATCCTGTTTATTCAGCTCAGACCCTATGGCTGTTGGATGGGCACAGAGATTGTTTGGGTATTGGAAGGAACGTTCAAACTTAATGCTGTAATATAATCTCCTGTTTATCATTCAGCACTTTGATCAATATGAATCACTTGTACTTACAGAAGTACAGATTTGATTTAAGAAGAAAAATTCATTTGGGCATTTTTATTGGGAATGACTTGTTTAATTAGAAGGAGGATTATGGAAACAATTAGATATCCTCTTATACATGCTTGCAAATAAACAAAAACAGTTATTTGATAAGGTGCTAATAAATGCAGGTACCAATTACTTCAAACTGTGCTGGATCCTTAGGTGTGCGGTAATCAACACGTTGAATATATGACATTGAATAAAAAAGGTGCTAATATGGGAATGCTAGATGACGTTAAATCAAAGAAAAAACAGAAAGCTGCTGAAAACTGGATGAACATGGCCGAGTCGGCCAAAACACTTGAAAAACAAATAGAATACTATAGCAAATCACTTGATATTGATCCATATAATGCAGAAGCCTGGTTCAATAAAGGCAAATGTCTGGAAAAACTTGGACAGTTTGAGGAGGCGAAAAAGTGTCTTGATCTTGCAGTTGAAATTGATCCGGATTATCAGGCCCTCATTGGTAAAAAATACGAATCAAATGCTTCTCCTGCTTCTTTTGTAAATGAGGATGCAAGTTTTGTTTCATCCACTTTTGAACCAATAATTGAAGATGAACAGGACTCCGGGGAATGGATAACCAAAACACCGGAAACTGTCACAACAGAAGAGGAAGAAATACTTAAGGATGATGACTATTCTTTTACGCCGTCTGTAGGTGAAGAATCCATATTCAGCAATGCGATCTCAGGTTTGAATGAAGACAATGGTTCCCCTGCGATTATCAGGGAAGAAGAGGATGAAGATGTTTTTGGCAGTAGTCAGGACGGTTCCTCTGTAATATCTGAACCTGAACTCATCTCAGATGGTGATTACGTGGCAGCTGAAAAAGTTGACAACGTTTCTTCATTTGCGTTATCGTCCTCTTCTGACCTTGAAAAGGAAGCGGTGAAAGAAAAAGAGGACACCTTCTCATCCGAACAGATATCAGCTACTCTGGAAACTCCTTCATCTTCCAAAGACGATGAAAATCTCATTAGAAGCAAGGAATCTGTGATTTCAAAATCAGATTCTGTCAGTTCTGCTTCATCGGAGATCTCCAATAAGCCTATGAAAAATGAAATGAAAGTTGGATCAATTCCATCATCAAAACCCATCAATAGTTCAAGTCCAGTTGCAATCTCTGGTTCCGAGATGGTAGATATAAGGATACCATTGAATGAAACAATAAAATTCTGGGCAATAGGTATTGTTGCAATGCTTATCGTTCTGATAATCTCCTCATTAATTTGAAGAAGACCCGGAAGTTTCAGGATTTGTACTTAAATATATAGTTATCAAATGATGTCGAGGGTTCAGGCATCATTTTTTCTTTTTAAAATATTTTAATAAATAGAATACTCCCACATAATAAATTACTACTTTAGCGGAAGTATTATTCCATTTAACAATCATTCTAATACTTATCCTTATCTATAATGAAAACAAAACAGTCCCACTGATGTTCGGACGATTCAGTTACAATGATAATGTGTTCTACGGTGAGGTGAGTGGCAATACAGTAACTTCACAGGAAGGCGCAGTTGTGGAGTATGATCTATCTGAATTAGAAGTGCTGCCACCGTCAAATCCTTCTAAGATCGTTTGTGTGGGTCTTAATTATCAAGATCATGCAGCTGAGCTTGGTCTTAGTGTCTCTGATGAGCCAATAATTTTTATCAAACCACAATCTGCTGTTATTGGGCATCATGGGAAAATAATCTATCCTAAGCTTAGTGAAAGGGTTGACTTTGAAGCAGAGCTGGCTATCATAATTGGGAAAAAATGTAAGAATATCACCTATGATAGAGCTTATGATGTTGTTGCTGGTTTTACATGTTTTAATGATGTGACCGCCCGTGACTTGCAGCAAAAGGATGGGCAGTGGACAAGGGCAAAAAGTTTTGATACCTTTGCGCCGGTGGGTCCTTTCATAGTTCCGGTTGAGGACTTCAACCCGGAAGACGCTTCAATTGTAACCCGTGTCAATGGTATTGCAATGCAGGATTCCAATATATCCAAACTGGTATTTGATGTGCCCTATCTCATAGAATTCATTTCAGGAATAATGACACTGGAAGTTGGGGATGTAATTGCAACAGGCACTCCTCCAGGTGTAGGTGAGCTTCACCCCGGAGATATTGTAGAGGTGGAGATAGAAGGAATAGGGACTTTGACCAATGAGGTTGTATAATGTTATTTGATCAGGTTAACAGGGAACTGGAACTTGCCCAGCGTCATCTGGAAGTTCTTAAAGTGGTTATTGACCGTGGACCCATAGGCATACTCAAGCTGGCAGAAGAAACCGGTATGCCTACACATAAAGTGCGTTATTCGCTGCGTGTGCTTGAACAGAGTCAGCTTATAAAGCCTTCATCTCACGGTGCCATTGCAGGTAATGCAGTTGAAACTTTCCTTTCTGAATTTGAAAAGGATATTGATGAGCTGATCAGCACAGCAGAACTGGTAAAAGATATTGGTAAGTCCTTCTGACCATATATTTTAAGTTCAGTTCTTATAATTCATCCTACTATGCTTATAATACGTGGATTGCGGAACTTTCCAATACCACACTATTATGTTAATCTGATATGTTAATCTGATTTTTTCGGAGATCTATAATGACTTTAACTGACGATGATAAGAAAACTATAGAGAAGTATGCACTCCAGAATGCTGTGAAATATGGTCAGGCTCCACAAATTGGTGCTGTTATGGGTCGTGTTATGGGTGAGTGTCCTGCGCTTCGTTCCAAGTCCAAGGCTGTCACTCCGCTGATACAGGAGATACTTGCGGAAGTTGCAAAGGAAACACTTGAGCAGTGGCAGGCTCGTCTTGAGACAATTGCTCCTGAACTTATTGAGGAATTAAATACTAAAAAAGAACCTGATAAGGGTTTAAAAGCACTGGATGTTGAAGAGGGACAGCAGGTTGTAATGCGTTTTGCACCAAACCCTAACGGTCCGCCAACCCTTGGAAGTACTCGTGGTATCGTTGTGAACTCCGAGTATGTAAAAAAGTACGGCGGTAAATTCATTATACGCTTTGATGACACCGACCCTCAGACAAAGCGCCCCATGCTTGAAGCATACGATTGGTATGTGGATGATTGCAAATGGCTCGGTGCTGATCCTGACGAGATAGTCATTGCTTCTGACAGGATACCTGTCTATTATGATCATGCTCGTAAGCTCATAGAAATGGGGCATGCATACGTCTGTTTCTGTGATGGTGCTGATTTTAAGAAGTTCAAAGATGCAAAAGAGCCTTGTCCGCATAGGGATGTAAGTCCAGAGGAAAACATTGTATATTGGGATAAGATGATAGCAGGTGAATACGAGGAGAGGTATGCAGTTCTGCGTATCAAGACCGATATCACTCATAAAGACCCTGCACTTCGTGATTTTGGTGCGTTCAGGATTGTAAAGACCCCACACCCCCGTCCTGAGGTTGGGGACAAATACTGTGTCTGGCCATTGCTTGACTTTGAGGGTGCCATTGAGGACCATGAACTCGGTATGACTCACATCATCAGGGGTAAGGATCTTATGGATAGTGAAAAACGCCAGACATACATCTACAATTACCTTGGCTGGACCTATCCGAAAACAACCCACTGGGGTCGTGTGAAGGTGCATGAGTTTGGTAAGTTCAGTACAAGTGGACTTCGCCAGGCTATAGAGAATGGAGAGTATTCCGGATGGGATGACCCTCGTCTTCCAACTATACGTGCATTGCGCAGGAGAGGAATTCTGCCCGAAGCTATCCGTAAGCTCATGATCGATATGGGTGTCGGTGAGACTGATATCAGCATCAGTATGGATACTCTCTATGCAGAGAACCGTAAGATCATCGACCCGATAGCCAACAGGTATTTCTTCGTATGGAGGCCGGTGGAGCTTGAGATTACTAATGCAGAGCCCTGCACTGTGACTCCTGCACTTCATCCAACAGAGGAAAGGGGTACTCGCAGTATAGATGTAGGTTCAAAGATGTACGTATGTAATGCTGATGCTGATAAGTTTGAACTTGGTTCAAAATTGAGGCTCAAAGATCTCTATAACGTGGAGATAACATCTATAGAACCACTTCAGGCTCGCTACATTGGTGACTCCATGGAAACTGTCAAAAAGGAAAAAATGAGAGTAATCCACTGGGCTCCAACGGACGGAGCTCCTGTAAGGGTGCTCTCACCAGATGGTGAGTTTACTGGCATCGGCGAAAAACAGATCGCTACCGAGCTGAACAAGGTTGTACAGTTTGAAAGATTTGCTTTTTGCAGAATAGATGCTGTGGATGGAGAAATAGTGGCTTATTATACACATAAGTAAAATAATTTTAAGGGAATGTTAGTATTCCTTTATGTTTCTTCTTTTTTATATTTTGACATTGTAATTCTTCATCTATTTTTGGGCAGAAATATGATGTCTCCTAAAAAAGTCATTTGAAATCATGGGATTTTTTTTAATTTAGACGTTGTGGTCATAAATTATTAATATAGGCAAGTTCAATTGTTTTATATAATATTAAAAAATATGATGTGGGGGTTCAAACTAATTTCACAGAGTAGACTTGAACTCCCACAGCACCCAAGGGCAGGGCTAAGTTTATATTTATAGTATATAAACGTGGCTTTGCTTCTTGGATTTAATACAAGAGGTGAAATAATGCGAAATTTAAAAATTGGATACTCAATAATATTCGCAGCAATATTATTGGTAAGTTTTGTACTGATACCTGTATCGGCTACAGTCAATAACAGTAAAGTAGCGAATAACACTTCGGATATGCCGGAATTTGAAGAATGGGTAAAACCCATGGATCTTTCGGAATACAACGGGCATAAACCTCAGGTGAAACAAGAACCTCTGTCCCCAGAGGAACTTGAAAAAACAAGTCCCTTCATAATTGCATTGAATGAATCTGAAAAAAAAGAACTCAATAGTATTCCTAAAGAAACTACATTCCAGCAAGCAAATTTCGAATCAGGCGGGCAGATTTCAATTAATATACCTGCAAAGTCAACGGAACTGTCTGAAAGTGAAGGCAAAACGAGATCAAATCCTGATGTCAAAATTACGGAAGTAACTTATCAGTGGTATTGGGTACAGGACACAATATTCAATAATTACGTTATCATCCATAATTACGGCACTTCAACTGTAAGCGGAAAGGTTCTCTTCTGGTCAGCAGAAGATGGTTACGGAAGCTATAAAACATTCAGTAATCTGGCTCCAGATTCAAACACGACAGTAACTGTTCCCTTCAAGCCAACAAGTACGCAAAGTTCCATAGGCATAAAACCTATTGCTCTTGAAGTCCGGGTTGATCCAGATGATATATCTACTCATTTTGTATGGATGCCGTATGATGGAATTGAGAAATACAACAATGATGTGAATCATCTATCAGATCCTGATGGTGGTGATAATTTAGAAATAAGCGACCTTTATCACTTCCCCTTTAACGAAGGATACCGAATTATATCAGAGGCTGCAGTAGCAGGAGACAATACAATCACACCATATGAAACCGCAAATGAGATCAATAAGTATGTTCATGATATAATGCATTATGATGAAGAAGAATATCTGGACCGAAAATATACAGCAGCGGATCTCTGGATTGTAAATCATAAAAACGCCAGCGGTAACTATATTGGTGTATGTGATGAATACGCAACATTGTCTGTTTCATTTGCTCGATCTCTCGGTGTTCCTTCTAAATATTATTATATGGGATATTTAAATATGTCTAATAATAGCGAAAGTGGTGCTCACGCAATATCAGAGATATGGGATGGGAATGAATGGATTCATTCTGATCCAACCTGGAAATCTTTCAACAATCCACAGATATACGTTCAAGGAAATTATTCAAACATTAAAATTTGGAACATGAAAAATGCAGATGACAGTCGTGACAATAACGATCCACTTGGTGATCTGTTGTTGCATTTCTGGAATGATTTTGAAAGAGATTATCTGGGAGAGTTAGTAAAATACAACTAACTTGCTTTTATTTTTTTTGAGGTAATAGCATGAAAAAGATAACGGCTCTATTTATCATTTCTCTCCTATTGTACGAAGTACTCACTCCGGCAGTTGCAATGCCTCCTCCCCCGGGAAATAATAGGTTTGATCAATTCTTTGGACGCCACCGGAATATGGAACAAAACTCTGAGATAATGGACTTCATAAGTACCTATGGACTCAAGGACTTCCAGGAAGTTCACATCAACAGGACTCATACCTACGTGTATCTTATTCCCAAAGAAAACTGCTCAAAAAAAATGGTATTCCTTGATCCACCAAGTGAGGAGATTCTATGGGTCAGGGTAATAGATATGAATGAGACAATTCCTTTCGAACCTGCGGGTCCGCTGGATGATTTTTTTGACGCTCATCCTGAGGCTGAAAAGAATGCTACGATCATTTCCTTTATTAACTCCTATGATCCTAGGGAATGGAAAGAAATACCCAGAGACCTGAACCGTAATTCCTCAGTTGTTTATCTGATAGCCGACAAAGGTGATGTTTTCCGGGAACTTATCTTCATGGAACAAAAAGGCGATATCAGGTGGGTGAAGACATTCAATGAGTTGCAGGTAGCCGTGAATAAGCAAGAGGCGCTTAATATAGCTGCAAAAAAGATGAATTCATCGGTATCGCCAGTGGATGTTCATATCGTTTTCCGGGATTCACAGCCTTTCTGGGTTGTGACCTATATAACAGGTCCTGCTGCCACTACATATTATATAGATACTGATGGCGGTGAAGTTTACTATTATTTGATGGATGCAGAGGCGGCTGAATCCAAGGAATCTTTATATAAAACTCCAGGTTTTGGCGGAATGCTTACTTTGCTTGCATTTGTAGCATCTTTGAGAGTCAGGAAAACAGGTGAGAAATGATGGGATTTATTGTTTATTTCCCTTAACTTTTTCCTGAGTTTTTGTCTGTTTCATCCAAAAACTCTTTTTTGGTTGTTTACTGTATTTACATACTATCGAGGTCCTTCTAATGCCAGAATTCCCACGTCCAATCATCATAATCAGCAAATGTCTTGGATTTGCAGCCTGTCGACATGACGGGGAAATGCTAGTATTCCCATTGGCTGAATCCATGAAACCTTTTGTTGAATTCATTGATGTCTGCCCGGAGTGTGAAATTGGTCTGGGCGTTCCACGCAAGCCGGTCCGTATAATCACCAGTGATAAGAAGCGTCTTATACAGCCAGCTACCGGAAAAGATCTTACTGATGAGATGGAGATTTTTGCAAGATCATATCTTGGGAAATTGAATGATTTTGACGGTTTCATTCTAAAATCGAAGTCACCTTCATGCGGTATTGGAACGACTAAACTTTTCCCGGATTCAGATAATAAAGAGTACTTGCATCGTCAGGAAAATGGTTTTTTTGCAGATGCAGTATTAAGAGATTATCCGGACCTGCCTCTTATTGATGAAATACAAACAGACGATTTTACTTTAAGGGATCATTTCCTGACCAGGGTATTCACAATGTCATCCTTCAGGGAAATGGCATCTTCCACAAAGTTGCACATCTTATTGGAATATCATACAACGAACAAACTTCTGTTCATGGCATACGATAAGCAGCTTATGACTGTCATGGGTAATCTTGTTGCAAACAAAGAGAATCTTCCGGTTGAGCAGGTTTATGAAAAGTACCTGTCCTTTTTGTTGCAGATAATGTCAAAACCACCTGCAACAGGTCCTGTTGTCAATGCTATGATGCATGCATTTGGCTATTTTTCCCGAAATCTCAGTGCCAGGGACAAATTCATCTTCATGCAGAAACTGCAAAAATATCGTGAAGATAACTCTTCGATCTTTCAATTGAAAAAATGGTTTCTATCTAAATCAGAAGAGTTTAATGTGGACTATCTTTTAAAGCAAACATTTTTCAGCCCCTATCCTCAGGAACTATCTATTGTTCGCAAGTAGTTTGATATGTATTAAAAATCCATATTATATTGCCGGTACAGTATTTGTCAGGGTAGACACAAAGGGGGATTTTGTCGTGGAAGATGATGATATCGAAACAATTGATATCGAAGGTTCTGAAGAGGGCGAAGAAAAAGAAGAAGAGGAAGAACTCATAGAAGTGTGTCCTGTATGTGGCAGTCCAGACCTCTATTACGAGACTGGGGGTATTGAAGGTCTATACCATTGTAAATACTGTGCTTACATTGGTGGATTTGTTATTGATGCCAATAAGAAAATGATTACTCTTATACGTGAAGAATATGAGCGCAAGCTAAGGATATCTGAATGAGATTCAGCTATTTTCCTTGCTAAATGTACAAAAAAAGTAAAGATTAGGTGGGTTGAACCACCTTAATATTAAATTAAGCTGCCACAGGAACTGATTTTACTTCTGTCTTTCTGATCTCTACCCTTCTGAGTGGGTAGATGGATTTTGCATTCCTGTAAATGTTTGCGGAAAGCTTGCCCATGATAACTTCTTCGATAAACTGCTCGTAGACAAGTTCTGATGCACGGTTTTTTACGATAGTGTGCATTACTTCTCTTATGCCTTTTATCTGGCTTGTTCTTGCTCTTTTGACAGTGAAGCATATAGGCTTCACTCTAACGATGTATCCGTCCTTTGTTGTAACGTCAAGGTTTGCATCAATTCTTGATGTCTGACGCTTTACAATAGAGCGCAGGTAATCTGTAGTGATCTCGTGACCAAGGAATCTGGTACTTGCAATATCACCATTGACCTCGCTGATCTCGAGTCTGAGCTTTGTGTTGTGCTTTGTGAAATCGTTAGCAATTTCTCCAACAGTGGTCTCAACAACACGGCCAACGAGCTGCTCTGGCTCTTCTGCAGGTGTAACTCCAATGTTCACTCTGCTCATAAATCCAGGTGTTTCAACGTTGTACCATGTCTTAGACTTCCATTTGTCTAACTTTCTCTGCACTTTCCTTGCCAAATAATTCCTCCAGATAATTATGATTTAATGATAGATCTAATTCTAATAATGTATTGTAATTGTTCAACTAGCGATCAGAATCTGATTCTGATATAATATATAAACTGTTAAATTGGCTCTCTATACTATGCATATCTCTATATAAAGAAATCGGTTACTGGTTTTAGTAAAGAATATACATGAATGTGGACGACAAAAAGTATTTTATCAATAAATACTTTTCTATGACATTCACAGTTGTATATCGACTATCAAGAAATGTCTCTTGTGGGACATAGGAGAATATTATAATGGATCATCCACTGCAAAGAATAAGGGAAACAAAACCACTGATACATCATATAACTAATTGGGTAACTATCTACGACTGTGCGAATGTGACGAGGATATTCGGTGCTCTTCCTGTAATGGCTCATGCCAAGCAAGAGTGTGCAGATATGACAAGTATATCGTCTGCTCTTGTTCTCAATATAGGTACCCTTACGACCGAGCTCATTGATGCTATGCTCATTTCCGCAACTGCTGCAAATGAAAAGAAGATACCTGTGGTGCTTGATGCTGTAGGTGTTGGTGCTACAAAATTCCGTGATGATATGGCAGCAAAGATACTCAATTCCATTCGTGTTGATATTATCAAAGGCAACTATTCGGAGATTGCAAAACTTGCAGGAGAGAATGCCCACACAAAAGGTGTTGAAGCAACATCCATTGATGCTGACCCTAAAAGGATCGCAAGAGAATTTGCAAACTCAAGGTCATGTGTTGTTGTGATGACCGGAAAGGAAGACATAATCAGTGATGGAAATAGAACCTTTCTTGTAAAGAACGGACATGAGTCAATGGGTCTTATCGTAGGCACCGGCTGCATGGCTGCATCGATAATTGGCGCTTTTGCTGCAGTCAATGCAGATTATTGTATTGCTGCAAAGGATGCATTGTGCTACTTCGGCATTGCCGGGGAACTAGCAGCCCGGCAGTCTGTGATTCCGGGAACTTTCAAGATGCATTTCTACGATGAGGTGTTCAATCTCTCAGACAAAAAAGCGCAGTCCATGATGAATGTTGAAGAATGTTGAGTTGACCATGAAAAACAAAAGATTATTGCTAAACCTTATAGACTTCTATCTTGTGACAGATTCAGGCCTGTCCATAAAAGGAACCCTGTCAGATGTAGAGAATGCCGTTGCTGCAGGATGCAGAATAGTCCAGTACAGAGAAAAAGCCATAAGCACCAAGGCTATGATCCTCGAAGCAGCACAGATCAAAGATCTATGTGGCAATGAGACGATATTCCTTGTGAATGACAGGGTTGATGTTGCACTCGCCGTTGATGCTGATGGTGTTCATATCGGCCGGGATGATATGCACATATCAACTGCACGAGCTCTTCTGGGCCCGGATAAGATAATCGGTCTTTCGGTACACAATGTTGAAGAGGCTATGGAAGCAGAACAAAACGGTGCTGATTATGTGGGTCTGGGTCCTATCTTTAACACCAGCACCAAAAATGATGCAGGTAATGCTATTGGTCCTGAAAGTATCAGGGCAGTAAAAGATGCAATAAAAATACCAATTGTTGCAATTGGTGGCATCAATAAACAGAATAGTGAAACTGTCATTATAGGTGGTGCTGACAGCCTGGTGGCTATTTCCGCTGTTGTATGTAGTGATGATGTTAGAAGGGAAACAAAAGAATTCATTGATATTATCAGAAAAGCAAAGTTGCGTATTTAGGACTGGCAACTGTATGCATAGATCATACCTGTTAAAAAAGATTTCTTGAATAATAGTGATAGACTTTAATTTTGTCAATAAAAAAAGAGAATAATGAATTATTCTCTTTTACTGAAGACAAATGCCAGTCCTATTATTGCAAGCATCGGAATTGCTATAGTGGGGAACTCTGGAATTTCCTCATTCGTTGGGTCATCGGTGGTCCCAACATTTATGTAAGCCTGAGGTATATCTACACATCCTGCATCATTCCCTTCAATGTCCTTATAGCATACTTTTGCATCCCCAAGGACATCAACTGGTAAGTTAGTCCCTATTTGAGAGCATTTTGCTTCAAAAGATAGAACTACAGTTTCATCATTAGACATATCAGAATTACTATCTGCCATGCCAATGTTATTCCATGTAATTACTGTATTTCCACTAGTATCTGTAATTACACTGTCTGGCGCAATGGAAAAAGAACTTTCATCAACAACGATATAATCCTGAGTAACTTCAATTACATTCACGTAATGTGGAATAGTGGATGTAGCTACTTCTGAGTATATGTCTTGATAAATAGCATCAAGGTTTTCTGCACTTGGCGCTGAATAGAATTTACCTCCGGTTGTATCGGCCATATCTATTAGATCAGCATCAGGAGCGGAACCTCCCAATCCTATACTATAAATTTTGTATCCATGGTCAGCAGCAAGTTGTGCAGTTGCGTGTGAATAACTTCCCTGTCCATCACTGAGGAAGATGATTACCTCCGCAGATGCCTCATTTCTTGGATTTAAATCTAACAAATCTATTGACTTAGCCAGACCAACATTAAGATTTGTTCCTCCTGAACGATCAACATCATCTATTCTATTCTTGATATGAGTGAAATCACTGGTCAAAACCTCAAAAAAATCTATGTTTGAATCCCAGCTGACAACAGCAGCTGTATCTTTGGTTGAGTCCATCTTGTCTGTAAAATCTTTAGCAGCAGCCAATCGAAGGTTATAACGATCATTTGAATACATACTTCCAGAACTGTCTATTGCAAACACAATATCTAAGGGCACAGATGTTGTAATATTGCTCCCAGCCCCTGTGATTGCTAAAGTTATTGTAGTATATTCATTTGAACCACTACCAGCAACAGCGATATTTGTTGGTGATGCGGTTTTTGTAACAGTAGGGGGTGCAACAACACTGTTAGCATATGCCGTTCCCATCATTGAGATGGTAACTATAGTTATTAACAATATAGCTATCGGTAACCTACATAGTTTTTCATTGGTCATTTCTATATTACTCCACTTGTTTATTAAGTACCACCAGAACTCAGGCCTGTAACATAAATAAATTTAATATTAAGAACTAAGTTCATAAATATAGTTAAACATCATTGGTTTATAACTTATGAATTTTGAAAGCATGTTTTGCTGGCAGAAATACCATAAGTTTTAAACAATTTGTTCTTAACTACAAGTTATGCTCTGAATAACTCTTATTTATATCTTCCGAAATAAATTTCGTATATCAAATATATTTTTAAAAGAATTATTTTTAGTAAAAGGAATAATTGCAAAAATCACTCAAATAAACAAATTCAGGAAAGATTTATTCAAATATATTAAGAAATCCTGTTTTATATTTTCCAGGATTTCTTGGAGTTCATTTCGGCTAATTTTTAAAACAAAAAATCAGAGGAATTTGATTCCCTCTGGAATTTTTCCTACTCTTTTCCTGAATTCCTCTGGCCAGTTCTCAGGATCCAGTCCTTTCTGTGCAAAGAACGCAGAAGCCCATCTTTCCAGTCCAACACCGGAACATCCGGACCAGAGTTCTTCACCGGACTGGCATTTGACATTGAATCCTGAAGGGTACTTGTTGCCGTTCACACTTACATTCTGGAACTCAAGCCATTCCCCATCTTCGCCACGGTAAGGCAGGACCGCTTCATAGTCGGTTGTACCGGCTTCGGTCTGTTCGGAAACGCCGGTAAGTCCTTCCTGTGCCATGAACCAGGGTGTTACCCATGCTTTTCTCCATTCCAGATCCAGTATCTCATTGAAGATGTGCATGTATCTTTCGTGCAATTCATTAGCATTTTTGATTACTTGATCTTTGTTTCCAACCCAGAGGATCTCTATCCTGTGGAATTCATCCACACGTTCCATGCCGTGAATTCCACCGCTCTCATACCTGTGTGAAGTTCCTGACCTGTCAAATACTTTTATTGGGAATTCATCGGTAGGTACCGTTTCACCCTGCAGGTATGTCCAGAAAGGAGGACACTGTGCATAACACATTCCACCGATTGGGTCACCGATTTTCTCTTTTATAAGGGATGTAGGAACCTCAAGGGTCACTTTATAATGGTCAATGACCTCTTCCCAGAATTCGGGGTCTCTGGTCTTTGGAGGGCATACGTAATAAATTTCAGGATAAACACCTTTTGCATGTCCTGATCTCTGCCATACTTCCCAGGGTACGAGTTTGGGGAAGATCATCTCTCTGTATTCCAGAGGCTCCAGTAATTCGTCAAGCACTATCTTTTCAAAGACCCTGAACATTCTGGTAGACTGTGGACCATGGATCCACTGACCTCTACTGGCACCTCTTTTGAGCCATCCGGCTTCCATCATTGCCTTGGTTGGATCTTCTGTGAAAGCGTGTTCCTTTTTCTCGCTCTGCCAGAGGACATGCCAGTGTTCTGTTTTACCGCCGTATTCACCCTGTTCCAGTTTATCTTCCATCAGGGAAAGTATCCTGTCAGGCACACGGTTTGACATTGCAGCTTCATCAACGTCAAGTACAAGTTTGATGTTTCCGTTTTCATAGCTCATCTCTGTGACATAGGGGATCTTCATCGGAGGAAGTTCCTTTTCAGATGGCACTTCAATGGTGTATGACTTAACCTCTATTCCGCGTATACCTATCTTGAACTCTTTTCCAAGTTTAGCTGCCAGGGGTTTTTTCATACGAAGCAATGCATCATGGACACGTACATGCCTGCCGGATTCGATGCTAAGATCGATTCTGTCTCCATCAACACTATATTCTGTTACCTTTGCTCCCTGTCCTTTTGGTGCTCCTTTTGTAAGTAGGCCCTGATTAGCCTCATCAATATATGTGCTAATAAGATCCACAGCTTCTGTTGCATCGGCGCTTGTCTTCAGTGAACACTCCAGCCTGAATTTGAAGTTCATTGCAGCTCCGGTATTCTCCGGTTTATCGACTGGACAGCATTTGTCTCTTTTCTTTGCTTCCATAGATTTCCATTCCTTTTTGTGATTATGATATTTCAGTAGTGATAAGTAAGCTATTATAGCTGATTTCCACAGCTATTTCTCTGTTTTTGGTTACTTTATGCATGATGTATCTTTTGCTAATTAAGAGCTTCTCTTTATTGGTTGGTATTCAGGAGTTATTCTTTTAATGGTAAAAGGCATCTACAGGGAAAAGAGGCTCTCACATGAATGTTCTAATATTGGGTGCAGGGGCGGTAGGTCTTTCCCTTGCTGCAAAACTTTCCTCTGTCTGCAATGTGCATGCTGTCTGTAGGAAGAGGCACGCTGACAGAATTATGTCAGATGGTTTCAGAATGACTGGAATGTGGGGTGATTCCACCTACACTTTCAGCTGCTCGGAAGATGTGCCGAATACTAATTATGATTACGTTTTCATCACTTCTAAATCAACCTCCACCAAAGCCATATGTGAACAGTTCTCAGATATTATCAAAGGCAGGAAAGTCATAAGTATGCAGAACGGTCTGGGCAATGAAGAAATGATTGCCAGCTACACCGATAAAGTAATAGGTGGCACTATAATTACCGGATTCGAATGGGCAGGCGATGCACAGATACACGTTTCTGTGGAGACAGGTCCCATGAACCTTGGCAGGTTTCCATCAGGTATGGATGAATCTGTGTTGAAGCTGGTGGAACTCGTAAAGAGTACAGGTATTCAAGTCACCGGGACAGAGAACATTATGAGTTCCGTCTGGTCCAAGGTTCTGTACAACTCAGCCCTCAATCCACTTGGTGCAGTAATGGGCGTTCCCTATGGGAAACTGGATAATACACATGCCTGGAACATTATCAAGAATATAGTTAAAGAAGCATTCATTGTCACGGAGGCAGAAGCTGTGTTACTCCCCTGGAAGACAGCAGATGAATATCTGAGCTTCCTGCGTGATTTCCAGCTCCCAAACACAGCAGGACACCATTCTTCAATGTTCCAGGACATCTCATCGGGAAGAAAGACAGAAATTGACTTCCTTAATGGTGCTATTGTCGCAAGGGCAAAGGAATCGGGTATTGATACCCCTTATAACAGTTTCATTTCAGAGCAGATACATTTCATGGAAGCGTTGCAGGCAGAAAAACAAACACAGGCTTAAATTATTTATTAATCAGATGTGGCTATAATTGACAGGTGTGTACATGGCAATCCGAACAGTGTGTGAACTCGTAGATCTGGGATTTGAAGGCGTCGAAAAAGAGATTATGGAATGCACTGACTGTCAGCTACATGAAACGGTCACAAACAGGGTTATCAGCAAAGGTTCCAGAAGTCCCAGGGTGCTTTTTGTGGGTGAGGCTCCTGGTAAGAATGAAGATGAGACTGGAATCCCTTTCTGCGGCAGGGCCGGCAAGAACCTTGATAGCATGATAGCTTACATGGGGCTTTCAGAAAAGGATTATGCAGTTATAAACACAATAAAATGCCGCCCTCCTAAAAATCGCAATCCTCTGAAAAGTGAGATCAATGCCTGCAAACCATTCCTTCAGGCCCAGATAGAACTTCTTGACCCAAAAGTTATCATTCTGCTCGGTAACACTGCAGAAAAAGCCTTCTGTAACGGTGAGAAACTTCAGTGGGGTGTTCCCAGAATTGTGGATGGGAAATATACTTTGTTGAAGATCTATCATCCTGCAGCACTCATATACCAGCGCTCAAGGATCGAAGAGCAAAATGCTTTGATAGATAGCAACAGGCATCTGTGGGAATAAAAAAGTAGTTTTAGAATACTTTATTCATCGAGGTCTTCTGCTATCTGCTCTGCTATTTTTGCATTCATCAGGAGATCATCAACAGTAGCTATTAGAGAGCTTATCTTCTCAGTAGAGATGTGGATGCACACACTATCATCCTTTAGCTCAGTGTACATGTTAGTAAGGTTATCAGGAGCCAGTGACTTGGCGATTTTCTTAGCTATTTGCATAGCTCCTTCGTCTTTGAACTCGATGCTCGTGCTTATTTTCATTCACTATGCTCTCTGTTTAGGGAGTTGTTCCGCAACCATATCATCAACTTTGCTGATGAACTGTTCTGCCGTTCCAGGAGGTATAGAGGCACCGGATGCCACATTATGTCCTCCGCCTTCACCACCCACCAGTTTAGCAGCTTCACGGAGCGCAAATGAGAGGTCAAGTCCTTTTTCCACAAGGGCACGGGTACCTCTTGCGGAAACTTTCACAAGGTCCTCTACCTGGTTAACTGCAACGAAGGGCATTTCAGGATTTACATATCTGACAAAAGTACTTGCTATCAGGCCAGTGCCTTCCATATCTTGCCCTATCAAATATCCAATGCTATTGCCTTGCTGTACTATATCCAGGCCTTTTTTGATGTTTTCCACAATAGATATCTGGTTGGATATTGCCATATCCGTTGCTTCTGCAAGGTCTGTGTCGTTCTTCATACATATGGAGAGTCCCATTCCGGCTTTGTCAGCTTTGCCACAGGTGTTGAGTATTGCAACGAGATCATAGACGTTGTGAACCAGCTCTTTGTTAAGGATGTACACATCACCAATAACTGCATCGATGGCTTCAGGACTGGCGTTCTTTGCCAGCTTGAGTGCGATGGCTGATGTAAGTTTCTTGGTCTGCTCAGGATCCAGGTCTTCAATATTGCCATGAAGTCCCAGAATATCAAGGAAATCATCTATTTTTTCCCTGTCACCTGTGATGTCGAGATAAGGTTCAGGTGTGTACTCAAGCACTTTAGCAAGCTCACCGTCACCTATCCGAAGTCCTTTCTTAATGGATACAACTTCTGCGTTCACAGCCTCTTCCAGTATGTGACCATTAATTGTGCTGAAAAGTTGTTTATCACCCACTGCACCTGCAATTGCGAGTCCTGCAAGCTCGATGTTAGCAGGTTCCATTTCCATCGCTACAAAGAAACTTACTCCGGATCCGGACACATGCATTGCTCCGTCAATTCCCACAATATGGGGGTTCACAAGGACCTTTGCAGGTGTATCGCCTACCGGTACATGATGGTCAAGCACAACGATATCCTGCTTGATCTCAGAAATTATATCAGACTGCCCGCTACCCATATCACAGAAAAGTACCAGGTCACTGTCTGCGGTAGTAGCTTTTACCATTTCCACCACAGCTTTATCAAGCCTCGGTACAATGCTAGTGTGGAAGCGGATATCTTTTCTCATGAGTGCCTGGCAGATTATTCCGGCAGATGTAAGGCCATCGGCATCATTATGTGAAATGACACGGACATGTTCATACTTCTCAATTAGATCTGCTGCTTCTCTTGCCATTTCTTTGAGTTTTTGCATCTCGATATTTAGTTTCATCCGAATCTCCTGGACAAAGATAGCAATTTGTCTTAATTATCTTTTCTTTTATGCATAACAACTTCACCGGGCATGGTGGAATTTCCGGATTCCATTACAGTACCGATATTGATGCTGGTATTGATGCCGGTGTGAACTTCATCTCCCATGATAACTCCAAGTTTCGTGCGACCCGTGTCTACCAGTTCACCTTTCACAACTGATCTTATGTTCCTGTTATCATGTCTGAGATTCGCAACCTTGGTGCCGGCACCGAAATTACAGGCTGTCCCTATGACACTGTCACCAAGATATGAAAGATGTCCTATTTTTGTGCCATCCATGATCACGCTGTTCTTGACTTCAACAGCATTACCGATATGGACATCATTGCCAATGGCGGTTGAAGGTCTGATGAAGCAGTTTGGTCCTATATCACAATTTTCACCAATGATCACCGGTCCGATTATGTAAGCACCATTGCGGATGATGGTGTTCTTACCAATTTTTACGTTACCATTCAGGGTTGCATAAGGTTCAACAGTACCCTCACGTATATTTTCGAGATTCTCCAGCAGTACTTTGTTTGCATCCAGTATGTCCCAGGGTCTGCCAATGTCTATCCATTCACTGGTGAGTATCTCATAACCGACACTGCAGCTATCGTCTATCATCATCTGCATTGAGTCTGTTATTTCATATTCTCCTCTTTTTGATTTACCGGTTTTGTCTATGTAATCAAAAATAACATCATCAAAAATATATATTCCAGCATTGGCAAGGTTGGTAGATGGATTCTTCGGTTTCTCGATAATCCTTGTGACCTTCTCTTCCTCGGTTTCAATGACACCGAACTGAGAGGGATCTTCCACTTCCTTCACGCTGATAATGGCATCCTCTGTTCTGGATATCAGGTGACTGATATGTTCTGTGCTTACAAGCATGTCACCGTTAAGGACTATGAAATGTCCTTCCACATACTCTTTTGCATAAGCGATGGCATTTGCAGTTCCAAGCTGCTCTTCCTGATGCACGTACTCGACACTGATACCAAGCTGACTTCCATCTCTGAAATAATCCATAATTGCATCTTCACGATATCCGGTAACAATAAGGAACTCCTTTATTCCTGCATTCATGGCAGCATTAATTGTATGCTCTATCATAGGTTTGTTCGCTATGGGAAGCATAACCTTTGGTTTGGATACGGTAAGCGGTCTCATTCGTGTGCCTTCACCGGCGGCAAGTATGACGGCTTTCATTGGATACACTCCTTAACGATGCTCTCCACTTTTGCATGGAGTTCTTCAACATTCTTCCTGGCTTCTGCTGTAATCCTTATCTTTGCCTCGGTTCCAGATGGTCGGACAAGTACCCAGCCGTCTCCCATATCAATTCTGATGCCGTCTATACTGGAAACTTCACCCATTGCCCCAAGCTTTGAGCTGATGACTTTCATAACTCCATCCTTTCTCGGGTTGTCACATGCAAGCGTAGTTCTGAGTGTAGGGTATTGTGGCAATTCCTCTCTAAGGGCCGAGAGTTTCTTCTCTTTGACTATATCAACAAGAAGAGCAGCAGCGTAGATTCCGTCAGGGCAATAGGAAATCCTTGGGAAGATCCAGCTTCCGGAAGGCTCACCACCAAAATCAGCTTTCTGTTTCTTCATTTCCTCAGCGACATAAACGTCGCCCACTCGTGTGTGGATGATAGTGGAGCTAGGGAGTGCATCATCTACTATCATAGAGGTGTCAACAGGGACCACAACCTTTGAATTATCTTTGCATTCATAGCGTGCAAAGATGGCAAGCATTTCGTCCCCTGACACGAACACACCCCTCTCATCCACTGCCATCATCCTGTCAGCATCCCCATCATGTGCGATACCAAGGTCCGCCTCAAATGCAGTCATCGCTTTTTTCAGTATTCCCAGATTCGAGTCTTTTGGTTCAGGATTACGTGCAGGAAAATGTCCGTCAAGCTGTGAGTTAAGTGTGATTACCTCGCATCCCATCTCACGTAAAAGGAAAGGTGTTATAGTTCCGCCAGCACCGCCTCCACAATCCACGATCACTTTTATAGGTGCACCGGTTGAATGGCTGCATATCATATCAATGTGGTCTCTGACTGCATTTTCATATGAGGATAATTCTCCTATCTTGTTCCAGGCCACATTAACAAAATCCTCATTCTCGATTGTGGATTCTATTTCTTCCTGCTGAATGGAATCAAATGCCATGCCATCAGGGTTCCATAGTTTAATTCCTACATCCTGTGCAGGGTTATGTGATGCAGTAACCATGACTCCGCAGTCATAATTACGGGTTGCATATGCAAGTGTGGGTGTTGTGACAAGGCCAACACGGACAACATCACATCCAGCAGACATCAAACCTGATATGATCGCATGTTCTATCATCTCCCCGGCCACACGAGGGTCTCTTCCGATGACCGCAGTCTTTTTTGATCTGCCAAGAGCCATTCCTAGTTTCAGGGCCATATCAACGGTAACTTCTACATTTGCAAGTCCACGGATGCCTGAAGAACCAAATAATTTCATTCAATATCCTCTCTTAAAATAAAATGTTCATTCAACGGTTACACTCTTTGCAAGGTTCCTGGGTTTATCAATGGAACAATCCCTTGCCAGTGCAGTATAATACGAAAGCAACTGCAGTGCTACAGATGAAAGGACCGGTGCTAACAACTCATGTGAAGGGGGTACTCGAATCACAATATCCACATACTTTTCTATCTCCGTATCGTCGTCGTCAGCTACTGCAATGACAGTGGCATTACGCGCTTTTACTTCTTTGATGTTGCTGAGTATTTTCTCATATGTGTGCCCCCTGGTGGCTATTGCAACTACGGGAGTCTCATCAGTTATAAGTGCCAGAGGACCGTGTTTGAGTTCACCAGCCGCATAGCCCTCAGCATGTATATATGATATTTCTTTGAGTTTAAGTGCACCTTCAAGGGCCACAGGGTAATTCAGGTAGCGTCCGATGAAGAAACAATCTCTCTTGTCTGAGAACAGCGTAGCACATTCTTTTATTGCGTCTTTTCTGTTGAGTATCTTTTGTATCTGTCCTGGAAGTCGCTTCATTGCAACGATAAGATCCCTTGCCTCGTTTGCGCTGACAACACCTCGTATTCTCCCAAGATGAATGGCAAGCATGTATAGTGCGATCAACTGGGCCGTGAATGTCTTTGTTGCAGCAACTCCGATTTCAGGTCCTGATCTGGTATAGAGTACGCTGTCCGATTCTCTTGTGATGGTGCTTCCAACAACGTTTGTAATGGCAATGCTACGGCATCCGTAGGAACTTGAACTCCTGACAGCAGCCAGAGTATCAGCGGTTTCACCTGACTGGGTAATAGCAATTGTTAATTCCTCTCCACAAAGGACCGGGTTACCATATCTGAATTCTGATGCGGTCTCTACGTCAGTATGGAGCCCTGCAAGTTTTTCAAAAAGATATTTACCAAGTGTTCCTGCATTCCATGAGGTACCACATGCTATGATCGTGGCTCTTTTAAGCCGCTTGATCTCATCAGTTTCAAGATAGAGCTCATCCAGTGTGACAGTTCCTTCAAGCTCTGATAATTTGCCTGCAAAGGTATTCTGGATAGAGGTAGGTTGTTCATGTATCTCTTTTAACATGAAATGCTCATAGCCTGCCTTTTCTGCAGCTTCAAGGGTCCATTCTATGGTTTCTGTGTTTCTGGAAACACTGTTTCCATCATGGTCAAAAATACTAATAGAATCTGCTTTTAGAAATCCTACCTCATTGTCGCTGATATAGATTACTTCCTTAGTATGCTTTAAAAGCGCAGTGACATCTGATGCAGCATAATTACTGCCTTTCCCGATTCCTATAACAAGAGGACTATTCTTTCTGGCAAAAGCCATTATGTCGGGTTCATCAGCACACAGGGCCGCAATTGCGTATGAGCCAACAAGTTCTTTTACTGTTTCTGCAAGGCTGTCAAGCAGGCATTTTTCACCACTATTGTGCATATTGAAATGCAAAAGATGTGCTATGACTTCAGTATCTGTATCAGATTTAAACTCATATCCAAGGCCTATCAATCTTTCCTTGAGTTCCATATAATTTTCAATGATCCCGTTGTGGACCACTGAGATATTAGATGAAGTATGAGGGTGAGAGTTTTTTGTTTCAGGTTTTCCATGTGTTGCCCATCTTGTATGTCCTATGCCGATGCTTCCCTGTGTATTCTCAGGAATAATGGTTTCCAGGTTCTTTATCCTCCCAGCCATCTTGTATGTTTCAAGTGTTCCGTTGAGAATAGAAATACCTGCAGAATCATATCCTCTGTATTCCAGCATTTTAAGTGATTCCAGTAAAATGGGCACAGCTTGTCCATCACCAATATATCCAACTATTCCACACATTTTGCTCACCTTAAATTACAATTGAATTTGTTGGTATATCTTCAGTGATCGTTTTGCCTGAACTGATTCGGCAGTTAGCGGATATCATATTTCCTGCACGTACAAGAACGTTGCCACCAATTTCAGAATCGTCTCCGATGATGGTTCCAAGTTTCTCTGCACTAAGAAGGTCTCTTTCAATCTGGATCAGCATGTCTTTGCCTTCTTCAGTAATGAAGTTCGGACCAGTTGAAACGTTACTTCCCATCACGGAGCAGGAGATATTACTGTGTGTGCTGATACGCACATCATTCATTAGGATACTGTTTTTGACATACGAGAAAGAAGCAATTGAAACGTTGTTTCCTATGCATGTAGAAGGAAGTATGACCACATTTGGTCCGATGTCACAATTATCACCAATTATAACCGGTCCTACTATATAGGAACCTGCTCTTATGATCGTGTTTTTTCCAATGAAGACAGCTCCTTTGATGTTAACCCCACTTTCCACTTTTCCTTCTTTATTGTCGGCTTCCAGATCACTGAGTACTATTGTGTTCGCTTCCAGAAGGTTCCATGAGTAAACCGCATCAAGCCATTCTGTATTGGTTTCTGCCATTGTCACATCCATTCCATTATCGATCATTGCCTGAAGGGTATCTGTAATGGCATATTCTCCCGTTGTTGATATTGGTGTTCTTTCTATCAATTCAAATATTTTAGGTCTGAATAGATAGATTCCAGTATTAATCAGATGACTTACAAGTGTCTTTGGTTTCTCAATGATTTCCTTAACACGCTTTCCTTTTGCAACTATTACTCCATAGTTACTGACGTCGTCTTTCTTGCATGTAAGGATCGTTGCATCGCCTTGTGCACCGCTTATAAGATCATATATTGCATCAGGACCTATTATGTTGTCACCATTCACAACAATGAAGTTCTCTTCATCCTGTGCGATCATCTGGCGTGCCTGGCTAATTGCATGTGCGGTTCCAATTTGCGTTTTTTGTTCAATGTATTCTATTTTGACGCCAAAGTTGAGCCCATCTTCAAAATAATCCATAATACGTTCTTTTTCATATCCTACTACTAATATAATATCTTGAATATCATTTTTTACAAGGGCGTTGATGACATGTTCAAGTATTGGCTTGTTTGCCACCGGAAGCATTACTTTTGATCTGGTGAGGGTGAGGGGACGGCACCGCTTACCTTCACCGGCTGCGAGAATGACTGCTTTCATGGAATGTAATGCTCTTTAAAACAATTTATAAGTTACCTTCGGAACTATTTTTAAGGATACAGTTTAGAGTAAAACTAAGGAAATAAATTAAAAAAAGAAATGAGTTTGACCTTTCAGCCAAACATTTAACGATTATTTATCTGGTAATCAGCATTTCAGCTGTCTCTGGTTTATATTTCCAAGTAGCTGGAAGAACCTTTGTGGATTGGTAATATTTGACCAACCTTCTGATCTTTGACTCGATGTTCATAAGGGAACGTTTGTTGTGAACATCTTTATTGTTGCTGTTCATATGTTTCCTTAGTCCGATAGCCTTTACTACAAGGTTGTACAGGTCCTCAGGTACGGCGAAATCTTCACCATTCTCCTTGAGTATCTGCGTGATCTTTTTACCTGTTAATACCTTGACATCAGGTACACCATATTTGTCCCTGAGTACCATTCCAATTTCACTTGTGCTGACACCCTGTTTCCACATGTCATTCACTACAGTTGTCACTTCTTCAGTGGTCATTGTGGACCATGCCGGTGCTTCGGTACGAAGTGGTCTTGTTGGGCCGGACTTTCCTTTTTTCCGGGTATGCATTTTTGCCATAAGCTTCCTCCTGATAATTGTAAATTAAGTTCTGATTTAATGTGTATAGGTTTTAGATACTTATCAGATCATTGAACTTGGGAGACAATCTGATAATATGTTAATGTGATTAGCGAAGTGCTTCTTATGAAGACTATCATCTAATATATATGTTATGATTGATGAAATCGCTTTTATGAAATCTATTTCTTAGCTCTATTTCCTAACTCTCACCATATAATGAGCACAATGTCTGCACCTGCCGGATTTGCTGTTCTGTATATTGCATCCAGTTGGGTGTTGGCCAGCTCATATCTTGTGCTGTTATCCGTGGCATTGGATATGAGTGTGATCGTCTGGTTGATATCATCACTCTGGTAGTTTTTTATATGATCTGCAATGAGCTTAGTGTTCACATCCATTATTACGGTATTGACAGTGTCTACAATATCCAGACTGACGCTTTGTTCTTCCGGGTTTATTGTTATGTTCAGTCCGTAAAGGTCATTTATTGTGTAGTTCATGCATCCAAGGGCACTCTGTGTCACAGGGCTGCTATAATTTGCATCATCCGGACCTGTAAGACATGCTAATTGTTCACTGTTTACCGATATCTCAGTGCTATTTAGTGATGACAGATAATCATACGGGAATACGATATCTGTAATTATCTCTGCAGATCCCACTGACGCAATTTCAATGCTACTGTTGAACATTTCATGTAACTCTTTATCCGGTTCTGGAGAATTAACAGCATTGTAGATGCTGGTCTCATTGAAAGGATCGTATATCCTTTCTTTTGTGACCAGATATCTTACAGGCAGTGATGTTCTGGCTTTTTGCTTGATTGCAGTTTCAGGTACTTCTTCTCCTATTACTATATCACTTTGCACCTTGTACCCGACAACAGGCTGCCAGTGGGCTTCAAATCTGTAATTATATCTCTGCCCTATGGTTCTTTCAAGATGGGCTTCTATAAGCTTTTCCGTTTCAAATCTTTGTATTTTCGTCATTGGATTTAGAGTTTTCTTAGTACTGTTCTCTGTCTGATACAGGCTCAGTACCAAACCTTCGGCTACAAGGTCTGAAAAGCTGCGATGACGTTGTTCTTTTGTAAATATTGTTTTCTCTGCATTTTCAAGGATCGAATTTTCTGAGAGGTTAACATTGATGCCTGCCAGATCAGTGGGTTTTAATGTGTACTCAAATTCATCTACGGTGCTACTCATAATGGTATTCATCAGGCAGATATCCATAAGCTGCGCTGAAGTATAAGATGCCGATCGATATTGTTCATCTGCTGCAATGGATGGCAAAAGGATTACTGCAGAAATAGAAACCAGTATCAGGAACAAAATAGCATCGATGCTTGTTGAGAATGCATTCTCATCCCTGAATATCTCTGTAAAATAGCTCTTTTTCCCTGTGGATTCAGATTGTACCATGTCGATCTCCGTTTTTTAAATTTTGTTTTTTATTCCCATTTGTTCTGCATGATCTTCACAGTAATGGTGCCGGGAACGCAGCGTGCACTGCTTCCAAGTTCAATGACAATTGGTAATGATGATGCAATGACATCCCTGCCATTACGCGAAACAGCCCCGTCTGTAATTGTCCATTGATAGTTTCCATCATCTGTTACGACTTCAACATAAAAGTTCAGATTTGGGGAAAAACGCTGGAAGAACATATAGCGCTCCTCATTTGAAGAGGGTGCAGTAATCCTGTCAAGTGATTCTGCAGAAATAAGTTCAGGTCTGCTTCCTTGAAGGGGCGGATAAGAAGCAATGTCCTGTGCTATCATGGCAGCATGCTCATAGTTCTCAAGAGCCTGTGAATTGTCATCGAATGCGATGAATGTCTTTGACAGAATAGCTGCAAAAACCACAAACCCAATAACCACCATTGCAGTAGCTATTATATCATTGTTAGGCTCAAGAAAAGCTCTTTCATCACTGATAAACGAGGACATATTCAAGTTCATTCACCTCGTTTCCGTCTGTTACAAATACTTGTGTTTTTTCTATATTAACTTCTTTACTTATGTTCAAACTAAGTTCTTCTGCTGCGGCAATGGACAAAAACTCCGTCAGATCAGTGTATGGGAATATTGAATTGACAGGTTGGCTACTATTTCCATCTGCTGAAAATTCTCTTGTGAGGATATTCCGGAGATTTTTGGGACTAAAGGGTAATGTCCTGTAATTAAGAGGTCTGACAGCAGATAGCTTATTTCCGTCATCTGAAAAGGTGCAGCTTACATATTCTCCGCTGACAGAGATATTTAATCTGTTACTGTCAATTTCTTGCACTGCAGAACTGTCAAAATTATATATTTTAACTGCATTGTCTGTACCGGAATGAACAGTTCCCACAGAATCAATGTTTGATGCCAGGTCAATTGCAATCACTTCCAGCTCATTCTTTTTGACCATATCTGATGAAATGGAACCCAGATGGTATACTGCTGCAATGATAACAACAGTTGCGATTATGAGTGCTGTTTTTGAAAGTAGCAGGTCCACCCACGCAGTATCATCATCATTAAGGCTTTTCGTAGCAACTAATGAAGAAGAATCTGTGCTATTGACTTCTATCCGTTTTTTCATTACAATTGAGACTTAGCACTAAGTGTAATAAAAATTTTTCTATTTGGATCGCGGACACTTTCCAGAGTAATTATCTGAGGACCAGGGCTTAGGATGACAGATCCATCAAGTGCAGCATTGGAATAAGATGCAGCAGATTCTCCTATCATTTGTTTCCCGTTGACCTCTATATAATAATTCCGGGAATCAGATGGCCACTCCCCATCTTTTCCAGGGAGGGCTCCCAATACAAATTTTGTATTTGAGGGGATATCAATGTCAAGAGTTATATTGCTGCCAGCTCCCCTGGAATACATCTGCTCAGCATGGCTTTCTATTTCCGATATCACAGCCTCAGCAGCATAGATTTCTTCCTTTTCAAGTAGAGAAGATACTGCTGTTGACAGCAGAAGCAACAATGCTCCTATGGCGATAACTGCAATCACCATTCTCATGGGAAGGGCATCTGCTGCCTTTTCATTTCTTATAAAGCTTATTTTGGACATTTCTATCATTTGTCTGCTAGTTTTTGAATGACATCTTCAATAGTCATAAGTTCCTGCTCTCCGCTTTTCATGTCCTTCAAGGTAACTTTTCCAGCTTCAACTTCCTTCTCACCGATTATTAGCACATAATTGGCACCGATGTTATTTGCATAGGATAACTGGGCTTTGAAGTTTCTTCCCATCAGATCATTGTATACCGGCATATGTGGCCTGAGTTTTGCAGCAGCTTTCACAGCATCAAGGCGTGTGCTGTCCTTTGCAATGATAACGAGCGGTTTGTCATCAGGCGCTTCCATCTCACAGACTTCCATTATCCTGTCAAATCCAAGGCCGAACCCTGTGGATGGCACATCTCCGCCGCCAAATAGTTTAATAAGATTGTATGAACCGCCTCCACATACCTGATTCTGGGCACCAAGTCCCTCTGCGTATATTTCAAAGACTGTGCCTGTGTAGTAGTCAAGTCCCCTGGCGATTCCAAAATCAATGGTATATTCCACGCCGTAGGCATCCAGAAGGGTTAGAAGTTCCTGGAATCTCTCTATTTCTGGAATGTCTCCTACAAGTTCCCGTGCTTTTGTCACCGCTCCTTCTCCCCTAAGATCAATTAGTTCAGGGAGCTTCACATGCAGGTCTGAAGGTGCATTAATTTCTTCAAGGAAGTCATTGAGGCCTGTGTCATCCTTTTTGTCAACAAGTCTCATTATTTTGCTCTGGTGTTCGCTTTCCAAAACGCTCAAAAGCTTTCTGATAACACCAAGATTATTCACGTGAAGGTCACCTTTAATACCCACGGATTTGAGCATCTCGATTGCCAGTGCAATGACTTCAGCATCAGCATCGGCTCTTTTACTGCCAATGAGTTCCACACCGAACTGCCAGAATTCTCTGAAGCGTCCTTTCTGGGGTCTCTCATACCGAAAGCAGTTCTCGAAATAGAACAACTTCAATGGTTGCTGGTATGATTGCATCTCATTGACATACATCCTCATGGCAGGGGCTGTGAGCTCCGGACGCAGGGTCATCTCCCTGTCACCCTTGTCTTTGAAATTGTAGAGTTCCCCTACTATTCCTTCACCGGATTTGAGTGTAAAAAGTTCCAGTTTCTCAAATGTTGGAGTGATTATCTCGCTGAACCCCCAATTCTTAACGACCTGACGTAGTATATTCTCCACGTATCTTCTTTTCTTTGTGTCTTCCGGGAGGAAATCACGTGTACCTCGTGGTTTGCTTATCTTCATTTTTTGTCAACCTGATAATATGAATGATCTATAAATGGTATTATAGTGATTATCCGAAAGAAAGTTCTTCCTTCTTTTGATCAAGTATGTCTGCTAGTATAAATGTAGTATATTTTACAGTTTCGATTAGTTCTTGCTTATGTCTGGTGATATAGCAGGACATTGTTTTGAAATGCGATATTCTTTACTGAAGCGGCAGATGATATTTTTAATCAGTGAGCTAAA
>JAVEPM010000126.1:0-6249 GCA_034008115.1 Methanolobus sp. | reverse complement strand
ATTAACTAAGCTAAATTTTTCATGTAAAAACTATATGAATGATAATGAGTTCATGAAGTTTTTAATTGATCATATTTCATTTTTAGAGAAATACCCTGAGTTATACCCTGAGTTAATAGAAAATGTTATTACAATTTGAAAATAAATTATGAATTCATCAAAATTATGGCTTTGTGTTGAGCCTTCAATCAATGTTTGTATAAAAAATAATCAAGCATTATTATATGATACTGTCACAAAAAATAAAATAATTGTTACAAATACAGAGCTTTTAAGCTTCGTTTCTAAATTAATCAATCATAATAATATAATTGAAGTGGATAATGATGTAAGTGCAATAATTATTGAATTTATTGAGGAATTACAAAAGAAATTTATGGGTTACTTAATACCTCAATCGCTGTCAGATAAGAAGCCAGTCCAGTTGTCTAATATTTTAAGTGTGCAACAAGATATTAATAAAATCAGCGCACAAGAAAAGATTTCGGTTACCGATAATATTTTAAAAAACCTTAAGGAAATTAATATTTATTTAAATAATTTTGAAAATGAAGCATACTTATTTGAAGCAAATAAACAGTTTTTATATTGCTCAGAGGGAAAAGATAAAGTTTCAGAAGTTGAGTTCTCATCTATTAGAAACTTTTTTTCAACAATAAATATTAATAATTTAGAAGTTATTAATCTGTTAGGTTCAGATGTATTTGAATATCGAGATATTGAAAAGTTTCCAGAGTTGTTTGATTCAAAAAAAATCATATTTAATATATTTTGTCATATTGCTGTATTAATCAATAATTTAGAAAAAGCTAAATCTATACTTACGAACATAAAAAAAAGAATAATTCTTTCGGTATATATTTCACATAGCTTTAATGACGTTGAAAAGATTGATTTTGTATTCAAGGTTTTAGATGAATTGTCAATAGATTACCAAGTTTTCTTCACTATAATTGATGAATTAAGTTTTGAGAATAGCACATATATTATAAATAAGTTTAATATTGAACACTATAATTTATTTCCATATTATAATGGGAGCAACGATAATTTTTTTAGGGATAACGTTTTCAATACACTAAATGATATTCTTAATTTAACTCCAAAAAGAATTGATATAAATCAACGAAAGACTTTAAATTCTAATTTTTTTGGTAAAATTACTGTCAGTTCTACCGGAGAGATTTTTATTTATCCCAATCAAATTATAGGATCGATAAATACATATTCATTATTGGATTGTCTAGTTAGGGAATATAATAATAATGGCTTGTGGTTTAGAATTAGACCAAATATCAAACCATGTCAAGATTGTATATATCAGTTTTTATGTCCTCCAATATCAAATTATGAATTATATTTTGAAAGAAACAACCTATGTTATTTAGATTAGTTATAGTGTTTTTATTATTTAGCTGTGCTTGTTGGTCACAAACAATGCCTAATGATTTTTATTCCATTTCAATGTATTTTTACGATTCCGAAGAAAAAATACGTACGCAAATTCATGCTGAAAAAGTAGAACCTACCAATTCGTATCGTTATACTGCTAGTTCACCTCCTGTTAGCTTTTTAACTAATCGTTTTCTCAATAGTTTTTCAAATGATTCTACTTTTAAAAATATTAACTCTAAATTTAGTAAAAGGCAGAAAGTAGGCTATCAATATGGAAATATATATCCATTTAGTGCAAATGTAAAGCTTGAAGTTTATGCTAATGGTAGGGCTCATAAAGCATCAGGTACTATTGTATCTGAAAATATTGTAATAACTGCTGGTCATGCTATTTACTTATACAAATATGGCTGGGCAGATAGTATCATAGTTACTTCAAACTATTCTGATAAGGAAAATCAAATAAAGTCAAAAAGCATTAAATATTATATTTTTAAGGATTTTGCGGATTCATTTAATATAAAGTATGATATAGGGTTATTAGTTTTAGAAGAGGCTATTGGAATTGAAACTGGGTATATTGGGTTATCCTATAATGATGAAATCGACTATTTCTTAAAAACAGGTTATTTTTATCATTTAAGCTATCCGAGTAAATCTTTTATTCCATCAGAAAAGAATCTTTACAATGGTAAAATTCAGTTTTTAAATTTCGGACGTTTTGATTCCTATAATAGTAAATATGATTGGGTAAGATATAAACAATCAGCACCTAAGGGTGAAAGCGGAAGCTCTTTTTTTGCGAAAAACGGAAGTAATTATTACTTATACGGTGTATTATCTATGGGGGTATCTTCTTTTGTTTTAATAAGTAAAGAAAAGTTTTATACATTAAAAAAAATAATTAATTCGTATAAATGACGAGGTTTCTTAAATAAACATACTAATTTAATTAATTGGTAATACAACATGAAAGTTAAGTTGCATTGTAAATCATGCTTTATTTAAGTTAAATGAACTATGCCCAACAGCGGCGAATAAAGCAAAGGCGGCCAGTGCGTTTCATGGGTTCGAGGTTTGAATTTAGCCCCGCCAAAACTTCGTTTTGACGGGTAAAGATGTATATTTGTAAAACAAAGTTTTGGCTCCATGAAGTTTGATTGGATTTTGCAAGTAAGGCCTTCGCTTCATCGCCACAACGTTAGGGCCAATATAATGAGAAATAAAGCTCCACCTCAAGATAATTTGATTGAAGGCATTCAAGTTATTAATAATTAAAAAAAATAAAATGAAGAAAAGTATTTTTTATTTAATGCTTAATTTATCTGTTACATTTGTTCATTCTCAAACACCATTTGATGACCAGTCATGGCTAAAGAATGTGATTTTGTCTGATGAATTTGGCGCTTCATCTGTAGATTTAAGTAAATGGGAATATCACCCACCTTGGGGTACTTGCCATAGTGATATTGCTGCATTTAAAGCTGAGAATAGAAGTCAATATTATGGTTACCTGACTTTATCTGCGAAAAAGGAAAATTGCACTTGTGACCAAGACTTGGCCAGGACATTTTCAACTGGTGCTATCTTTTCTAAAAATACTGTTAAATATGGATATATAGAAATATATTGCAAACTTCCACAACTAGATAATGTTACTTCCACAGGAGAAGGCTTGGGCGGCTCTTTTTGGCTATGGCCTGATGCTCCTGACTCCTATGATGGTGACGTAAAATGGAGTGAAATTGATATTTTTGAAATTGATGGATTCCAAAATAAACATACTTGTAATGTCCATTATGAGAATGCTATTATGCATAATTCAGGAGAGCATTGGAGTATGCGAGACAACACAAATTATGATTTTAATATTGATTTTTCTACCTATCATAAATTTGGTTGCGAATGGACTCCTGATTATATTAGTTTTTATTTCGATGATAAGCTTATAAGAACTACTTATACAGAATATTCAGACCTTCTGTTACCAATGAATATTCGAGTAACTATTCCAACACCATCTGACCAACATGGTCATTATATTCAAGCAAATACTTTGTTGCCATATCCATTTGTTATTGATTATGTTAGGGTCTACAAATTGACAATGGACTGTAATACTGATATTTCTCAGAATAATTTTAATTATTCTACTTTTGATAAAAAGGTGAAAAGAAATATTACTGTTGGTGGTGCTTCTGCGTTAATACCTCAAGGAAATTCTGTCAGTTTTCGTGCCACTCAGAGTATTACCTTAAATGATGGTTTTGAAGTACCCGTTGGAAGTAGCTTTTTTGCGAATAATTGTAATTGTGAATAATAAATCTGTAAAAATGAAAAAACTATTTTTTCTAATAATGTGTGTATTTATAGCATTTAATTGCTGTAAAGAAAATGATGATTCAATTGATAAGTTGAATGATGGTTTCTACGATGCTAGTTTTAAAGGAACATACAATGATATTGTTTGGGAGAGAAATTTTTTGGCAAAGATTACTAAAGCAGGTCAGGATGAATATGTATTTTGTATTGCATCTGGAGATAGCTGTTTGACAGGTTCAACAACGACTATTTTTTGTCGAGCTAATAAAATTTGGGGTAATTTTAGTTATATTCATATGAGTGATGGGAATATATCAAAAGATACCCTTTATGGAAATCTCGACAATCAAACTAAATATATTAAAGGCACTTTCCATGCTTCAGAGCTGGTTAAAACGGGTTATGATGAATATAAAACATTTCCTGTATCCGGTTCATTTTCCTTGAAATTTAATTACTAATCTTAAAAACTTAATAAAATGAGATATTTTCAAACTGTAGTTCTAGTATTAATCTTTTCTTTTAATACTTATGCTCAAATAAAAGTTACAAATGGAGGCAAAGTTGGTATTGGAACAAATAATCCTTCAACTAAACTTGATGTTTTAGGAGAAGTTAATATCAATTCTTACATTGGTGCTTGGGGTCGAGCAATTTCAACAGATGTGCATTATCAAAATTCATGCGCATACAATCTCTGGAATTGGTATTATAATCGAGATGTATTTTTTGTTTGTGGTGATGGTTATTTATGGACTTTAAAAGGTGGTTATTTTGGCTCAGATATTAAATTTAAAAAGGATGTTCATAAAATTGAATCAGCATTAAATACGATTAGAAGGTTACAAGGTGTAAAGTACATTTATGATGATAGTAAAATTAGAAAGCCCCAAAAAGGTAAAAATCCTCTCGATACAACTTCAACGGTACCAAATGAAGTGCGTTTTGGGCTAATAGCACAGGATGTAGAAAAAATAATTCCTGAAGTAGTTAAAACAATGCCTGATAGTTCCAAAGCAATCTCATATACTGATATTATTGCTGTTTTAATTGAAGCAATGAAGGAACAACAAATACAAATTGAAGCTTTACAATCTATTATTGTTTCTCAAGAGAAAGATATTACTGCGCTTAAGTCGAATAACACAAAGGCAGGTACAAATCTTAAATCTGCCGTAATTATTGACTCTACTTCTATTACTACTACTGTCAATAAAACTGATTATTTAACAAATGCAACCTTATTTCAGAATTCTCCTAACCCTTTTAATTCAGATACTGAGATTAAATTCATTCTTCCATCAAATTTTAAAAGTGCCATGTTAAATATATATAATTTGCAAGGAAATGAATTGTATTCATACAAATTAGTAAAGTCACAGAATGTTTTAAAAATAAACTCATCGCAGCTTCAAGCAGGTATGTTTTTATATTCATTAATAATAGACAATAACGTAATTGATACTAAACGTATGCTATTAACAAAGGAATAGAATGATATACTGGCCCTAACAAAAGCGTAGCAAAATATACGGGTTTAAGTGTATATTTGTACAGTACGTCTCGCATGCAGCTTATGTTTAGCCAACGCCTGATTGGCATTGGCGGAAAGGTTTCTGGTCACGAATCCCGTACATTTGCTCGCTTCGACCGTTGGCTGCAAGGGTAGAAAACTGCTACAAAATGAGAGAATCATTACATAGATACATTAATAATTTAATTCAATTGTCAAGGGAAGAAATCGGTTTCCTTGAAGAAATATTAATCAGTAAAAAGATAAAGAAAAATGAACTTGTTGCTGAAAACGGTAAGGTTTGTCAAAAAGTTTGGTTTACTTCCGAAGGATATTTCCGATTTTATCATATTGATTTCAAAGGAAATGAAATAACGAGCGATTTTTATTTTGCCCCCTCATTTATCACATCATATACAAGTTTTATTACAGGCAGCCCTTCCTTTGTGAATGTTCAAGCCATGAATGATATGGAAGTTTTTGAATTTTCTAAAAAAGACCTCCTTAACCTTTATGACAAATACCCTAAAATAGAAAGATTGGGGCGTTTAATTGCAGAGGCAATAGCCGTAACTTCAGAAGAACACCTTTTCTTACTCTTAAATCAGACAGCAGAAATGCGATACAGAAGATTGTTGGAAAAGAACCCAAAATACGTTAATACAATACCATTACAATATATTGCCTCATACCTTGGAATAACCCAGGAGACTTTGAGCCGGATAAGAAAATCTATCCGATAGTTTTTTTGACATTTATCAAAAGTTGTCATTTTCTTGCTTTGTTACTTTGCACAGTAATAATCATTAATAATTTAACTTAAATTTCTATATTGAAAATTTCAAAACGAAATATTTTATTTCACTCAATCATGTAAACGTTAATTCATAATTGCGACTTAATAATTTATGTGCTACTTATGGTGGCTATTCTGGTTCGTTTTGTGCCACGGATTTCGGTTGGTTTGTGCCAGTGATTTCGGTTCAAATTGTGCCATTTTTCAGTATTATGGCATAAAG
>JAVEPM010000021.1:0-38376 GCA_034008115.1 Methanolobus sp. | reverse complement strand
CAATTCCAGAAATGTTTCCCGCATTCTGGACCTATACCTAAAATCACGGATACCGGGTGTGTTAATTCCCGCCCGCACATACAGCATCGCCCGGTTTTCCGGGTTTCTGCTGAGCCGTGTCCATAGACATATATGGCCTTTTGGGTTTCTTTTAAAATTTGACCAATGAAAATCATTGGAATTTCTTTACTCCGTGCGAATGTTTGTCTAATTTCAAATTGAAAGGTTTTCATATAATTAAATTTTTGTGGTGGTCGCCATACGGCTTTTTCACCTGTTTATATAAATGCCGGGGAACCCGCCCCGGCTCGGTTTGTTTTAAAAATATTCTTTCATTAATTCAAGTGCTGTTTCAGAATCCTTGTTTGAGCTTCCATACTCAAACATAAAATCATTTTTTCGTTCTCTTCTGTTTCATCGAACAACTCTATTGAGTATGTTCTGTTGTTACCGGCAATTAAGACCAGAGCTTCACAGCAGTTTCATGCTTCGATTTTAAGTCCTTTACTTTTTTGCTCGCATAAGATAATGACATTCCGTGAGGTCGCTCCGCTGGGTTGTCTTTTAAAAATTGATGATATTCTTTTGCCTCTTCGAGTTGTATCTCAAAAAATTCTAAACTTTCAGGCATTGAAAGGTCAATTTTATTTGCCATACTTTCCCAATATGCTGTACGCTCTCTGTATGCTTCTGCCTTGTCTGCTTCATTTACTGATTTTTCCATTCTTTTCCAATTCCTTTCAATCAATGTTCTATGCCTTTTCTCGCTATGATGGCCTACTTTAATCGGTTCTGCAAGTGCTAAAAAGTCTTTTCCTTCATTACTTGCTTCGTATGCTGCATTACTTCTTTTGTCTGCATTGTCCGCATACCCATTTAATTTTTCAACCTTCTGTTTTGCTCGTTCTTGGTTATTAAATCCATCCGCACGAGTAATCGAATAGCAATACATAGGATTTTCTTTTGTTCCTGTATAGCCTACAAAATTGTGAACTATACATTCGTTTTCTTTTCCGTACTTGGTTTCAACTATAATAGTCTCACCCTTTTCGTGCTTTTCTTCGCATTGTGCCACAAATACATTCGGGCAATATTTTTTGTAAGTATTCATAATATTAGATATTTAAAAGTTAGTAAATTCCTTGATGGTGCGAGGAAATGCCGGAGAATCCTCCCCGGCTCGGTTTGTTTATTATTCCGTGATCTCAAAGCTAATTCCTTCATTGTGAAGGTCGATGAGGGCACTTGCTTCATCAAATTCAAGCCTTTTCATAATTTGACTTTTTGAAACGCTTACTTTGCTGGCTAACGCAATTACGTAATTGATTTGTTTGCCGGTTGCCGGGTTATCAGCTTTGCTATAAGCAAGTTGAAAAATCCCGGTTTCTTTGATTTGTTTAATTTCTTCTGTTTCCATTTTGTTATCTCCTATTTTTTAAAGTTATTTGACATTCTCATCAGTAACGGTTCGTCAACTCCGTTAGACCATACCTTATTAAAATAAGGTGTGGTTTCGATCTTTACTATTTCTAAAATCACGCGTCCCGCCTGTTTATGCAATCCTGTAAGCAATTTCTTTACCAGCTTTATTATGGATGCTTTCACTTATTTTTACATCACGAACAACTGTTTTGTAAATGTTGTTACCTTTTTGCAGTCCAGAACTGTGAAGCTCCCAAAGGTTTGAATTATATTCTTCCCTTGCTTCCATTTCTTTTTCTGTGCGAATTACAAATACTTCGTCTAAAGCTGTTCTTTCGATTTTGTCTGAAAATTTCATCGTAGTAAGTTTTAAAGGTTATTTAATTATGCTTTAAATAAAAAAGGATCTTCGTCAACGCTAAGTCCTGTTTTTGCAATGTTGTAAAGGTTGTTTAATTCTTCAACTTGTTCGTCAGAAATAACAGCCCATTTTAAAGTTTCAGGATTCTGAAGAATGTAAGTCATTTTTTCATTAACTCTTTGTCTTTTCATTACTGGTTTAGAATCTTCGATTTCTTTATAGCTATTAACGTTTCTGTCTAAGTTTTTGATTCTTGTTTTTACGATTTCTAAAGTTGTCATTTTGTTATCTCCTATTTTTTAAAATTATTAATTAAAATCTACGCTGCAAAGATAGCATCGTTAATGATACCTCCGACATTCTTGTAGTTAAAAAATGTTAAAACAATCAACATTTAGAATGTGTCTAAATTAGCGTTATCAAATTAAAACTATGGTTGCGGCTGTTAATCAATGAGTTGAAACAGGTTTGTAGTTGTGAATTGCTTGCAGATTTTTTAGCGCAAAAAAAAAGGAGACTAATTAGTTCCTTTTTTTTTGTAGCATTTTAATCTATTACTTCAGCCGCTTGTTTTTCTTCTCTTCAACAGCGTAGTCGATGCTGTCGATCCTGCTGCCTGTTTTCAGCTTCCCTGCGATTAGAGTAATGATCTGCTTCACTGATGTCCTCAGGGAGCTCTTATTGAGTGTCAGCTTGCTTATTCTTTCGTTATTAGATTGCGTGCCGTTTAAGAACCTAAAAAGCTGCTCATTCACTGAAGCAAAAATATAGAGTGCGAACTCATTCCCTCTATGTTCATTATCCCCTACATAATTGATAACATCACAGTTCAGCCTGACAGACCTCACCTTAAAGTATGAGGCTGAGAGTTTTACGGGATTCACTTGAAGTAAAACTTTAAGGTAACCAGGCTCCTCTTCTAAACTCAAAAGTTGATCATCAGAGAGAATCAGCCACCTATCATAGTTATTGAATGCGATTCTAAATGTGTCTGTGATCTTGTGCCACCGATTAAATTGTGAGTAAACGAATGAGAACCCGAAGCCCTCGTTGCTGATTAGTAACTCTTTCTCGACGTCGTCATACACCATCACTGCATCTTGCATGTAAGCGCTCAACCCCTCGTCTGCAGTCAGCACGTCCCACACGTCCACTAAATCAGATGAGCTGACAAATTCATTGTAACTCCCATCCCCCACCAACTCATTAGCTCGCCAGGCTCCCTTGATGTCATCTGATATTGTCCTGATCTCATTACCCGATAACATGTAAATGTCTGAACCATTGTAGAATACAACCGAGTTAAGCACGTTTACAGGCTCCCCGACGATCCTGTGATCGTTCATGTAGCTGACGCGATCGAAGAGCACATCGCCACTCCCAACCGACAGCAGATACATCCCTCCAGTCGTGAACACGTAAAGAGGATAGAGACCGTACTGTCCAGTGCTGATGTCAGACTGCAAGGTGCTGACAGCCAGCACTATGGTGTTGTTTTCTCCGAAACTGTAAACGCGAGGGGTAGGCAGTACGAAGGGGGTACCCGTGCCCGTTGCACGTATGGTATTACGGGAATTTCCCAAAAAACTACGTTCGGTTAACAGGAATGGTTCATTAAAATTAAGTTCATAGATAAAATTACTTTGGGTTGTCCCTATTGAGAGATTAAGTGTTTTGTGGTTTTTCAGTGGGACAATAATTTTTTTATTCCATGTGTCAACGCATATTTTATATTCTCCATTGGTTAATTTACAATAGAGGGTAGCTTTATTAAATCCGAGTGCTGGGTATGTTATATATTTATTAAGTATAAAGAACATTCCTGGAAATGATGGTGACATAAACATTGAGAGGGCGAGGTCAATATTTTTAGTTACTGTTATTGGTTGTCCATCATAGGTTCCTTCAAACTGCCAGAAGTATTGGTTTATTGGGGTTGATGTTTTGAGTTGAATATTTTTAATGTATGTTCTCCAGAACTGCAAGTTATCGTTATTATGTTTAAGGGTGTTTTCATATCCATTGCTAAAGATGATTGTATTATCGAGGAAGATATTTGTATCATTATAGAGGAATTGTTTTCTTGATGTTACTGTATGGTTTGTATTCTCGTCTATTGGGAGTGTAGTTTTAGTTTCTATTGCTTTGAAGGTATCGGCATCTGTTACGAACGAATATTTTCCTTGAAAGAATTGGTCTGGGGTTACTGTTTTTATAAGATAGTAGGTACCATCGTTTTTGGTATCATCAACATTACTTTCGTCGAGGGGGAATGAGTTATAACCCACCAGATATTGGTTGAGTTCTTTTTCTTCGTCGATCAGGTAGGCAGTTCTTGGTTTAGTAATAAAGACGTCTATTGATGTTATGATGTCTTTATACCGGTCGGTTTGTGCTTCTATTTGAAATTTCAGTTTTGCTGTTTTAAGATACCTTATTTTTAGGAGCTGGCCAGACGACGGGTCTCTATACAATGTCAATGGGAACTCGGCATCCTGTATTTCTTTTCCTACCCTAATAAAGATTGGATATGAATACATGATATATTCTCCTGAATACAATCTCATGGCTACTCTGGCCATCATCATTCCTTCTACGCAGCCTTCTTTAAGTTTATTATAGACTACTTCTCTATAATTTCCTATTGCAACTTTAATATCCTGTTGCCATTGAGACACTTCTATCAGATATTCTTCTTCCGTTGTTGCGGCGCTAAGCTTCATATTTTTCAATTGTGGGAGGACTTCGTATTTATCATCTCTCCAGAGGATATGATATTTAGTAACAGATGTACAGACTATCAGGATATTTCCATAGTGTCCCATAGAGTAAAATTCTTCTTCTGTGTCAAGGACTATTAGAGTCTTTGAAAAAGTTCCTGTGACTTGTTTTATAGTCTTCTCTCCTTGTTCACTTTCTACGTATGCTATCACTCCAGGATATGGGGGGTGTTTGTGGACAGCTTTAATTCCCTGTATTGTGGGCGTCATCGGCTTCTTTTTCCCGACTACGTGGTAGGTGCCATCTTTTTTTGGTCTAAGGTTGATGACTTCTCTTGATCCTTCTTGTTGGTTTAGGTTTATCCCGCTAAATTTATTCAGTTCACTCATTTTCAAATTCTTTAGTTTTCCTCATTATTTGTTGTTGAATTAGTTCGAGGTAGTTTGCTGTGCTTTTATCTACCTTGTTACTTATTTCATTTGTCATAGTTATGTCTTGAAGTATTTTCAGGGTATCGTTGACATACTTTAGGTTAGTCTCACGTTGTAGCAGGTCGAATATTTTCTGGAGTGCGAGAAGTTTAACGACTTCTGTTGCCTTCATAAAGTGTTCTTTAGATTCTTTGTATCTCTCTTCGAGGTTTGCTGCCAGCAGGGATATTTCGAGGTTATCGCCTACTGCTATTAGCTGGTCTGCCGACTTGTTGTATTCATCTCTCCATCTCATCAGGGTTTGTCTTGACACCCCTGTTTCTCTTTCTGTCTTTGATAGTTTACCGTTGTTAGCTCTTAGCTGGAGCAACATGGCTATCTTTTCATCTTTTGTGTATGATTTTGATCTTCTTTTCTCCATTGTAATAAATTTGGGGGCTAAACTATTTCCGTCCTGTTTAAAGATTATGACATTATTTCATAATTTAATGCAATCCCTTCTTTAAAGGGGATACTTCTTTAAGTTGCTTTGCCATATTCACATTAATAGAAATGTTATGATAGAGATGTTTATAGAGTTTCTTTTCAATTTAGGTACCATTGGAGGTGACTACAACATGGGGGTTGCTCCTTTCCTCGTGCCTATGCTTATCTCTGGTGGTCTTTCTTTAGGGAGTAACCTTTTTGCCGGCGCCCAGAACGCCAAGAAGGGGAGAGAGATGGATCGGATTATCAAAGCCCGATCTAATGACCTTACGGGGTGGTACAAGAACAACTACTACAAAGACTTCATGGAGACGGATACCGCGTTATCTACTTTGTCTAACTTGAAGTCACAGATGAGGGACTCCTTAAAGAACCTATCAGGGAACGCTGTGAAGAGAGGGGCTACCACAGAGAGCAATGTGGCCTCAAGAGGAGAGTTGATGAAGCAATACGCAAGAGCCATCAACCAGCTTGCTGGATATGGGACACAGTACCAAAGAGGTATTCGACAAGACTATCTGCAAAATATGAGCTACTTAGACCAGCTTAGGCTTAACAGGTTACAAGGGGGACAGCAGAGCATAAGTAATATGGCAGGGAATATGACTGGTAGCCTATCTAACTTAGCTTCTATTTATGCAATGGGAGGAATGGGTGGAGGAGCTGGTGGAGGAGCTGATGGAGCAAATTTAGGATATACCGGTGGTGTCAGCTATAATAAAGGTTGGCAGAGTGACGCATTAAAAAGGCTTGGCTATTAAATGGCCAGAAACTTAAGTGATATGCTTGAAAATATAAAGAAAAGAATGAGGTGGTACCATAAGATTGGTTTCTTCTTGTGGTTGCTATTCAGCTATTTATGTTACATCGTCAAGGACTTTTTTAGAAAAATATTATGGCCAAAAAAATAACTCAAGACCCAAAGAAAAAAACAAAACAGCTTGTTATGTCTGATAGCCTTAGCGTAAAACCAAAGGTTCCAGCGTCAAATAAAGAGCCTGTTATGTCTGAGCAGGTTACAGTGCCATATAAAGAGCCTTTTATGTCTGCAAAGCCTGTAGAGCCTGTAGAGACTTTAAAGCCTGTAGAGAAAGGTGGCTTATCTAATAAAGTAAAGAGGATAGGACAAGACCCCGCTTATACCACTGGTGGTGTCAAAAGGCGGGAGATGCCAAGCAACTTCACCGCACCAATACAAGGTATAGCACAGCCTAAGACCTCTATCACACAAGCTAATACCGACGATAACTTCTTTAACAAGTACTACGATGGGCAAGAGCAGTGGGCTAATAAAGTATTAGGCCCATTACAACAGTATGCCATGAGTATGTTCGATGTTAAAGGGGCAGAGAAAAGAGCAGAGAGAGAACAAAAGGTCGCCAAGATACAAGCTATCACAGAAGCTATGAGAAGCGTTGCAGACATCTTCTATGCTCCAGATGCTTTAGTGACACAACACGACCAGTCAGGTGTGCTTAGGAGTATAGAGAATTATAGACAAGCTCTTAACAATATCGACACCGTCAAGCAACAGCGAGAAGCCGCCATGCTCGAAAACGGAATAAGGTCACTTACCCTCTGGGATAATATGAAGCAGAGAGAGATGCAGCAGCAGGGTTTAGATCGGACGGCAAAACATCAAGAGCGCATGGAAACAATAGCAGATGATGAATTAGCTTACAGGAAGCAAAAAGATATTGAAAATTTTGCTATTGATAATGAACAGAGAAGGATAGATAATGAAATAAAAAGATATAATGCCACAACAAATCGAATGTCCGCAGAGGCAGCCGCATCAGCGAGAGTTGATACAGCCGCAGCAAGGCTTATAAAAGCGCAGGCTTATGCAGACGCAGAAGCTAAAGGGAAAGGGGATAAGAAAAATGAGGTGAGGATGATCCTTGATGTCCCGGATGGAACTGTCCCAGTAACAAACGCACAATACATAGACATCTTACAGTCCGCAGCTAATGACCCAAGATTCGACTCTGACCTTCAAATTAGCAAACTTAACTATGAAGGTAAAGATGGCGAGACAGCCACTGATATAATTGTTGCTCGATACGCACCTGAATATTACTATTATGACCAAGCTAATAATAAACTCGAAAAGATAGAACAAGGGTCTGGATTTATGGTAAAGCCAAAATACGACATTAATGATGATGAGAGTCTGAAAGAGTGGGATGATGACATGTCAACAGTAATGACCGGTAGAGATGATGACACCGTCAAACTCGAGAAACTAATTACCCTATATCGGCAATTGAATTTTGAGAAGGATGCAGCAAAGAAGTACGCAAAACAAGACTTAGATAATTATAAAATGATGAAGGCTGCATCTGAAAAATATGAGGCTGCATCTGCAGAGAGGGACAAGTTGTTAGGCCTTCCACTTGTAAGAGAACAAAAGTAATCTGTGACGAAATCTGAAATTAAAAAATAAGTTATGCCAGAAGATCGTATAAGTCAGATCAGAGAAAGATACAGGGAATCACAGAAGGCTGGAACCCCAGATATTAAGACCCCAGATATTAAGACTCCAGATATTAAGACCCCAGTCACGCAAGATACTAACCGTATCTCTTTGATAAGAGAGAGGTATCAACAGATGGGTATGGATTCCAGGCCTGATAATGATCAGGGGTCTCGGACTGATAATGATCAGAGCTGGATAACAAACCTATCTACTGGTGTTGAGGCTGGATACGACCAGATGAGAGGTGGTTTAAAATATCTTGGTGGCGAGGTGGTGGACTGGTTTGATGGTGAGCAGCCAGGGACAGGAGATAGATGGAAAAGAGAAGCCGCCAGCATCCTCGAAAACGCCCCACAAGGTGATGGTTTCTGGTATGACTTCGGCTCTTTTCTGCCACAGACAGTAGGGTCGTTAGCTGCTGTTTTAGCAACACCATTTACAGGTGGTACATCACTGGCCGCTATCCCTGCTATCATTGGTACGGCTAACATAGCTACCATTGCAGGGATGTCAGTTGGGAGTTCTCTGCATGAGTACGATCAGTACACAGAAGAAATGGGACTGGAGACATCAGAGATGGTAAGGCTTGGGACAGGGCTTCTAAATGGAGCAATAGAATATGCAGCAGAGAAAATAAGACTTGGCAGGTTCCTTCCTAAAGGAGGCCTCGTCAAGAAAATGACAGCTAAAATGGTGGCTAAAAACCCATCCCTGTCTAAAAACATCCTCCATAAGTTCGCACAACAGTCTCCCACCGGTTACAGGAAGTATATAAAAGCCGGTGCATACATGCTAAACCAGGGGAAAGAAGAAGGCTTAGAAGAACTCTTTACAGAAACTGCGCAGTCTTTTGTCAACATGGCCTACAAAGGAGAAGATGCTTGGGATGACTTCGGAGAGAGAGCATGGAAGTCCTTCCGTGGAGGTGCGATGATGGGCATTGGTATCGGCACGGCTGGCGTATGGGCAACGAATAAGACAAATACCACAAGACGAAAGAAACATGGTGTCACCTTAGCAGAATACGTCAGAGAGAAAGAGTCTATGATGGACTTTGTAAAAGCTCCAGACGGAAGCAGACCACTGGAAAGTGGAGTTGTAGAGATAGCTGGCACTACTAAGAATGGTAACTATATCGGAATAACCCCAAAAGGAAAACAGATAGAACTTCTCCCTGATCAAATTTCTAAAAGCATCACCATGTCCAATGATGACTTTGAAGCATACAATAACGCACTTGGAGAGAACCACGCAAAAGCAAAAGAGATATTGGACGATGTCTATGTGAAAGACATGACCGCAAGGATAGATGGCACCGTCGACGAAATGGAGTATTTCGGAGGACAAGATAATGCAGGGAACGGTAAGTACTTCGCGGCATCGGACGAAAAGGGTCAAGCGATAGGATTTGTAATAAGCGGAAGCTTAGACACACAGACTGATGGGCTTTCATATCTCATAGTAAGCGACGGACAAGGGGGAGTAAAAAAAGATCAGATAAAGTCCAGTAAGATACACACTATAGAAGAAATTTCAAGAGAGAGTATAGTAAACTACTTGATGACTAACGCGGGGATAGAGAAACAAAATATGGATGCCCAGCAGAAAGCACAAGAGGCAGTAGAAGATGAAGAAGTCCTGACTAATGACCGCGTCAAGACTAAGCATGGCAACGGCGTGGTAACTAAGATGTCAGAAGTAGGGGCAGTAGTGCAACTCGATAACGGTGAGGAGAAGATCATCCCCGTAGAGGAGCTGGAGATACTAAGAGATGGCATAGACGCAGAAGAGGAAACCGTAATAATGAAACAAGGTAGGCCAACAGATAAAGGAGTAGAGGCGACCTCTGACAGAAAAATCAACAACGAACCATCACATACCGTCCAAATATCAGCCAAGAAGAGCGTTAACATCTATCCTAATGAAGACGGTACGCAGACGATAGGAGAAGGTTATAAAGATATTGACGAGGCTAAAGCAGTAGTGAACGCCTTAAAGAAGGCAAGACCTAACTTAGATAAAAACGGCTTTGAGATCATTAACCTTAATCAAGGAGGAGATGAATGGGCTGCTCCTGAATATGTAATTAGATATTCACCTAAAACTTTAAAAGATGTACAAGTCAAACCCACAAGTGAACTGGAAGATAACAAAAAAACCGGAAGTAAGGAATCTGCAATTGGAGATACTCGAGCGGATGACGGAAAAGCTGGAGGAGAGGATGTTAAAACTGGAGAACTCAAAACAGAAGTTACTCCTGGAGATGGAGTTAGCGCTATCCAAACTGGAAGTGAAAACCCTGCAACTGGAGGAGAGAGTAACAGAGCTGGAGAAGAAATAAAGTCCAACAGTAGAGAGCAATTTAAAGGTAAAGTTGAAAAGCCACTTGCAGAAACAAGCGAAGTAACTGAACCTACTCCTATTAAAGAAGTAACCCCTACCGAAGATAAGAAAGGGGGACAACCGAAAGAATCCGACCAACTTCCCGAAGCCGGGAAAAAGGTTAAGCAGCCTTGGGAAATGACTAATAAAGAATTTACTAAGTTTTACAACGAATATGGCTTTGAAAATGGAGTTTCTAAATATAAAAAAGAGCAGAGGGATATTATTGTAAAAAATCATAAAGCAGGGTATTTTCAAGAAATACCAAGTTATGAGCTTACCCAAAAAGAGTACATTTTGGCACACAGAACTGGGTGGACATCCCGATTAGGGAAGATTGGGGAAGTTACTATTGAAAACGCAAAATTATCTCATAAAATTGCAGTGGAAGAGGCTGTAGAAAATAATATAATAGTACCCGCAGAAGTTTTAAAAGATTATCCTGAACTGTTTGAGGGGAAGATTGATTTTATGGAAATGGACGATGATACTCTAACCGAGTACATCAAATCTAAAGAAAACGAATATGGGGGCAAAAACAAATGGCTTATTAGTGATGAATATAAAGGGATTTATCCTGCATTAAAGAAAAGATACGATTCTAAAACAGAAGAATTACAAAAACTTGCTGCAAAAAAACTTGATGAATCAGGATTGAAAATTGGAGACAATGTTCAATATGCTGTTACATCTGGATTAGGATTAGGGCAAGTAATAACAGGCACGTTAGTAAATCGAAAAGGATTCCCTTATGTAAAAACAGAAGTTCCTGTCAATGGAGGAAAAAAATCTGTTATGTGGAACAAAGGATGGGTTAAGACAACCGTCAAGGAATCCTTACCAGTTGAAACACCTGTTAGGGAAGATAAGAAAGTAGTTGCTCCCATTAAACCACAAGGCGTAAAAGACACACCGAAGCCACAAGAGAAACAACGTCCGGCAGGAGAGGTCTTATTAGAATTGACAGATAAGAAAACACCAAAGGTATCTGGTAAGGATAATAAAATATCCACAGAAAGCGCAGCAAAAGTGGACACCCCTGAATTATCAAAGAAAGCGCAGAAAATGTTGAATGAACTACAACAGGGGAAACCATTCAACGAAGTATCAGAAGAAAACGAATTAACTGAAAAAGAACAAATTCAATTAGCGAAACTATTTGCTGAATCAGATAAATTCCCATCTAAGCAATATGCTAATAAAGATAAAATTGACATAGGATTTGAATCACAATCAAACCACGATGTTAAGCCAATCGAGAAAAAGATAACCCCGATTAAGGATAACTCTACTGCATCAAAAATAAGTAGTTTAAAATCAATAGTTGCAGGTGACGATAAGTTCCCTATATTGACTGGAGTATTTAAGGATGCAGAAAACGATAAATTAGTTGCTACCGATGCTTACGTAATGATTGTTATCGAAGACAAAACAATTAAAAAGAGCGAGGTTATAAATCCGAAAACAGGGGAATTTATTGCTGATGGTGCTGACTATCCAAACTATGATGCAGAGATACCGAGAGATAACCCATTAAAAAGAACAGTAAATGTAAATGAATGGTTAGCGCAACTAAACGGACTTGTTAATACCAAACGTTTCTTTTCAAACCCATTAGGAGTAAGAATTATAATTGGAGATAATACTTACCATTTTAAATCTGAAAAAATGCAGTCTGTATTTCAGGTATTTGCGGAACATGGAGTTGAAAATGTGGAGCTTCAATTTAGTGACCCAACAAGAGCATTGGTTGTTGAGAGCAATAAAGGGATTATGGGATTAGTAATGCCTATTGTGGAAAATGCTAAAAGCCTATCATCAGGACTGTTCGGTTATAAAACAATGGCTGAATGGGAATATATGTCCAAAACCACAAAAGGTGTAGAAGTACCAACGGAGAAGAAGGTGGGCGAAAAGGCGGTTAAACAGTATTCTGAATTAACTGAAACGGAGCGTGAACTTATAGACGTATCAAATAAGCGTAGCGGTGGTAAGTTGGATATAGATAACGTTATACTTATTGCTGAAAAAATTGCTAAATCAGAAAACAAGGAAATAGATGTTCAGCACGTATCAGAAGCGTTGCATTATGAAATGTCTAAAAACGATCCGACCTACGGAAGATTGACCACAGATTATGTTAATGGTAATATAGTCGATGGTAATATTCGTGTTGCAATGCTTGAAAGAATGGAAGAAGTAGGCGTATTGCCTAAAGATGGCGTTGCTGAAATTAAGAAAGCAAAAGAATTGGCAGATAGGATTAAAAAGATGAACTTAAGCCCTGATGTTAAGTCGTTGCTAAAAAGAACAATTGACACATTTTATGTGTCAGATGCAAACCAAAATAATAATAGTCTCGGTATTGGTGTTGTTGATAATATAAATGATTTGCTGGACAGAATTGATAAAAACAAAGACAATTCATATTTTACAGACAAAAAGGGTAAAAAAACAAAGCTAACGTTTGACCAAGTTGTTTCGAAAGAAATATACAACAAAATTAAGGAAGGTGAAACAACCGAAGGCGGTGTGTCAACTTTAGAGGAAAAGAAGATTGAGGACTTCGGGGAAAAGATTGAAGGGGCAAGGAAAGACCAAATAAAAAAATACTTCGACAAAATAAATCTGAACGGAAAAATCCTTTCTACCATATTCCCAAAGCCGGACATTAAAGGATTATTGGAATCAGGACTTTCAGTAAAAGACGTTGCAGCTATTAAGGTAGCACACGAATTTGCAACATCGGATAAAAAGAAAGGGGAAAAAGTAATCAAGTTCTATGCAGCCTATGCAAAAAACATACTTGCCGAAAGCATTAACCTTGAATTTAAGAACAACGATTATGTATTTAGCGAATATGGTAAATCACAAATAGAACTCCGCACAAAGGCTTATCAGGACGTTCACGACAAATTGGGCGCGGATTATCTTGCACTTGATCTGACCAAAGTTAAGATACAAGAACTGGACAAAAGCGGAAGGACAACTTATTTTAGCGGTGGCGAAAAGGTTGAAGATGTTAATTATATTGTCAAGTACTACGTTAGTACTTCAAAATATTTCAAAGGATTACCGGAAGCTATAACCTATTTTACCGAACAGGTAAAAGCAAACACAAAAGTTGACGAAGTTATCTACAAACGGAAGTTGAATATTTACTATGATAAAAGGGTAAAAGGGGAATTTTATATCGGCTACAAAAGCAAAGGGGACGTTATTAAACTGAAAGATGGGTTCAAAACTTCAAGGGAAGCAAGAGACACGCTTAAAAACCCTGAAATGCTTGCCGACATTCAGACAATGCTTGAAAGAATATTGGCAGAAAACAGGCAAAAAAGCAAACCTTCAGTCAGATTAAAATATACCAATGAAACAGCAAGGGAACGTGTAGGGAAAGACTGGAGAGGGGGGAAAGACATAGGTTCAGAAGAACTTGCAACAACGTTTGGGTTCAGGGCAATAGAGTTTGGTAATTGGGTAAATCAAAAAGAAAGACAGGTATTCATAAACAATACCTACGATTCATTAATGGATTTAGCGCAACTACTTGGAATTTCCCCAAAATCAATTTCATTAGCAGGGAATTTGGGTCTTACATTTGGTTCAAGGGGAAGCGGAAAGGCGGCAGCACATTATGAACCGGGCAGGAGAATTATAAACCTTACCAAAACACAAGGATTAGGTTCTTTAGCGCATGAGTGGTGGCATGGTATTGATAATTACTTTGCAGGGTTTGAAACTACCTTGACAAATATGAAATCGGCTTCTGCATCGGAGTACACACCCGAAGCAAGGGAGGAAATAAAAAAAGCATTTGACAATTTGGCTAAAGCTGTAAATAACTACACGTTCAAACAGAGGTCAAAGAACTTAGACGGTTCAAAAAATGCCGAATATTACGCACTCCCACACGAAATGAGCGCAAGGGCGTTTGAAAATTTCACTTTAAACAGATTAGCCCAAAGCGGTCAGGTAAACGATTTTATTGTAAACTATGTTTCCAGTGAAGATTGGAAGGGGGAGGCGAATAAATACCCATATCCTGTTGCCGAAGAAACAGAGAAAATTACAGAGGCGTTTTCTGAACTATTTGAAACCATCCAAGAAAAGACAGACGAAGAAGGGAATAGCGTTTTATTTGCTAAAGCCTACAACGAAGCAGAAAGAGTTCCACCGAAGGTGATAGATAGAATATTTGAAGGTGAACAGGTCAGCAGGAAACCCAAGGAGACTACCTTTGAATATGCGAAAAGACTTTTTAGACAAGCTAAAAAGAATGCCCCAAATGCCCCAGATGTAGTAGTAGTCAAGAAGATAGAAGACCTAAAAGGGGTTCTAAGCGATAAAGCTTTAACTACCGTCAAGAACTTCGATACAGCTCACGGCACCCCGGCTTTCTATGTCAACGGGAAGATGTATGTCATCGCAGAGAATATAAAAGGGTTTAACTCTAACTTCGCCGCTAAGCTATGGCTCCACGAGGTGGGGGTTCATCATGGCTTAAATATCCTATTCAACGAAACCCAGAAGCAAGAGACACTTCAAAAGATAGCAGACTTCGCAGGAAGAGATAACATGCTTGCTTTCATAAAGAAAGAGACCAACAACAAGGGCTTGACGGGGTACGAAAATTTAGGAGATACAGAGTTAGCAGAGGAGTATTTAGCATACCTTTCTAAGAAGATGGATGACCCTTCTAAAGTGACAGCTAAAGAGAGGTCTGTATGGGCTAAGATAGTAGAATGGATAAGATCAAAAGTAAAGAACTTCTTAGGGCATAATATCTCAAACAAAGATGTTATGGACATCGTCAAGTCTGCGGTTCAGGCTAACTACACAGATAGTTCTATAACCGGGATAACTTCTGATGGCGTACGCTTCCAGATAGCAGGAGAATCAGGGGCGGCCAACTTAGACAAAGCAGAAGCAGCCACTACAAGACTTGATAATTTAGGAGTGGCGAAAAAGATGGAGAGCAAATTTCTTGTGGAACAGGAGAAGCGTGAAACAGACGCTGGCTTAAAGCATACATGGGAGATAAGTAATGAGGATGCTTTAAAAATAAGGATGGCGACCGGGTGGGAAAAGGGTTCCGACGGAGAGTGGAGGTATGAAATACCGGACTACATTCGATCCGTGTCAGATGTTTTCGCGCTTGAAAATAAAAGTAAAGGAACGGTTATTCATGCTGCAAGCGTATTTGCATCCAAAGAAGTAAACATTGCTTATCCACAATTAAACGATATTACTGTTCGTATTGATATTTCAGATAAAGAAAATAATACAGGCAGTTTTAGTCATGTTACAATAAATAGTAAAAATGCTTCAAGTGAAATAACTGTAAAAGCAACAGACGTAGCAAAAGCACAATCCATTCTTCTCCATGAAATCCAACACGCCATACAGGAAATAGAAGGGTTTGCAAGAGGGGGGAATGTAAACGATATGGCTTTAAGGGATAAACTTCGTTCTGCTGGAGTAGAAAGTAAAGAACAACTTCAAGAAAAAATTAAGCAACTCAAAAAAGAATATCAACGGATTTATAATGAATGGGAAAGTAAAGCATTCGGGAAAAGATATAAAGGACAGACAGCCGAAACTCATAAATTATTAAGGGAATGGAGAGATATTGAAGATGAAATAAAAGAACTTGAAAGCAATAAATATGATTACGATAAGGCATTTAGTCTTTACAAAAAGTTAGCCGGAGAAGTAGAAGCCCGCAATGTACAAAATAGAATTAACATGTCAGAGGAGGATAGAAGGAGAACCCCTCTCAAAAAGACAGAAGATACTCCAAGAAAAGATCAAATTATCTATGAGGGAGATGACGTTAAATTCATGGCAAATCAAACCGGTGACCCTAATTTCGACAGCAGGCACGAACCTATCATAAAAGGGGCATACGAAAATTCACTTGAGATATTTCACGACAACATGAGGTCAGTAAAAACCTTACAAGAACTGATAACGAAAAGAGGTGGGGTGATGGGTGAAGACCTTGATACATACTTATTTGAGAACCTTACATCGTCAATTTCTAAGGCGGAGATAGAGAATTTTGAGAACTCAATACAGAGAAGGTTTCTCGGAGCAGTAAAACACATCGCCGGAAGATATGGGATTGATGCCGATGGCATTGGAATGTACCTTATGGCTAAACACGCATCCGAAAGGAATAAAGTGATGCAGATGCAGGGGTTTAAACTTGAAGAAGGTTCTGGGATGTCTGACGTAGAAGCGGAGGCATACATAAGAGAGTTCGAGGGAAAGGTTGACCAGGCAGATATAAAAGAGCTATTAGACAGCAGGTCAGAGGTAACGGGATTTACACTAAGGACGCTAAATGAAAAAGGACTTATCACCAATGATCAATACAGGAAGTATAAAAACCAATACACAGACTATGTCCCACTAAGGGGATGGGCTGGTGAGACGGCTTCTGATATTTACAAATACATAGAAGATGATATCAATAGAGATGCCCCCCCGATGAAACATGCAAAAGGCAGAACATCTCTTGCTGATAATCCGTTACCATACATGCTTTCTATGGCACATGCGGCTATCATCATGGGGAATAAGAACGTGATGAAAACTAAGGCTTTGAATATGGTTCGTGCTAACTCCCAGATGCAAGACCTTTTCTCGGAGAACCCTGTCTATGAAGTTAAACAAGACGATGGGACTACCATAACAACCGTAAATAGGCCGGATCAAGAACTCTTCGACCAGAAAAAAGTTACGGTAATTAAAGATACCAGAAATTTATACAAGAACACCATCCATAACGCTTCCCAGCATGATGTCATCGTCTATGACAATGGGGAGAAAAAGGTTATCTCATTTACAGACCCAGTAGTAGCAAGGTCTATTAACGGTGAGAATATAATGGCTAAAGACTTTGTCAGAAAAGTTCTATCCCCCACGGTAGGTAGGGTTCAAAGGTTTATCTCTGCCAACTTCACATCAAAAAACCCAGCCTTCGTACCAGTGAACTGGACGCGGGACTTTGGGTATGCTTATTTTTCACACTTTGTGAAAGGAGATAAAGGTGATGCTGAATATTTTAGGAAGTCAATGATGAACTCTTTTAAGGCTGTCTCAAGGCATCTTAAACATAATTTAGGGACTACATTTTCAGAACAAGCTATTAATGATGCACAAATTAAAATATCTAATGGGGAGAGTTTAACCAATGCAGACTACGACGCTCTTTATTATTCTTTTAAAATGAATGGCGGGGAGACAGGTTATGTCCACCTAAAGAATATCAACAACTTTAAAAATGACATAGAGAAAGAGTTGAGGTTAGCTGTTGGGAATCCTACCAGATGGGAGGCTGCCAATAATTATGCTCCCATTAAGAAAGCTGGTGAGTGGATGGAGTATATGGCGCAGATGAGTGAGAATCAGGCAAGGTTCTCTACCTATCTTGTCTCTATGAGTAAAGGGAAGTCACATGCTCAGTCGGCCTCTGATGCTAAGAATATCACCGTCAACTTTAATAGAAGGGGAAAAGTATCAGGTTTAATGGGGAATCTTTATGTATTCTTCAACGCTAACGTTCAGGGAGTTGCTAACATAGGGAAACTCGCCAAAGACCATCCAAAAGCATTTGCTAAATTAGGTGCAGGTTTTATGACTATGGGGTTCTTGTCAGCATTACTTACAAGGATGTGGGCTGATGATGATGACGATGAAAATGCTTTCGATAAAATCCCCACCTACATAAAGTATAATTTCTGGGTATTACCAAACCCAGCCTATTACTTAGGCTATGGGGAGAAAAAGGAGAAGTTTCTAACCATCCCTCTCCCCCACGGCTTTAGGGCTGTGTATGCTTTAGGGGTGATGGCTTACGAAGCAGCCACAGGAACAAAAGGAGCGGGAGATGTAGCTATTGATCTTGTTACAAATACAGCAGATTCCTTCTCCCCGATATCATCTTTAAACCCTGATGAGATGTTAAAGGGAGACATTACCTTACGACCAATAGTCCCCTCTTGGATGATGCCTTTTTATGATATAAATGTCAATAGAGACTTCGCTGGTAGGATGGTCTATAAAGAACCATTTACTAAAGCATTAGAAAAGAAGATACCTGGTAGTGAACAATCTTTGCCTAACGTCAACCCTTTATTGAAAAATGCTGCAAGGGGATTGAATAGACTTGGTGGGGGTGATCTTAACAGAACAGCGGCGATAGGCTTTAACCCTAAGACCACTAAAGTAGATGCGGAAAGAAATGAGTGGAAGTGGTTAATTTATGACTGGAACCCATCTAAAGCCGAACATCTATTGGAATATTACTTAGGTGGCAAAGGTAAGTTCTTCAATAATATCTATAAGACAACGAGAGATGCTACGCTTTCCGTCATCAACAAAGAGAACCAGATGAACGAATACACCACCCCCATCTTGAGAAGGTTCATCTATACTCCGTACACTAAGGACACCCCAGATAAGTATTGGGAGCTAAAGAATGAAATTTCTACATGGAAGGGCCTTTATAATGATGCTAAGTCAAATAAAGACATTGAGATGATGGGTAGGTTTCAGAAGAACAGGAGAATGATGGAGCTGATAAACGAGTTTGATCGTTCTGAAAAACGTATCAAAGATATGAATGAAAGAATAGATAGGTCTATAAACCCAGAGATGAAGAAAAAACTCATCAAAGACAGAAGAATGATAATTAAAGACTTCTTGAATAAATCCAAAGAAATAGATAAACGCCATGAGAACAGCAATAGATAGGTCAGAATACAAAAACCTGAAAGATGTAGGATACAGCGCTAAGAAGAAATCTATATCCGTTATTAAAGAAGATATTCCATCGGAGGAGATGAGTAATAATATGGCCCTCTATGATGAATGCATGTATTATTGGAGTTCTCTCGCTGACTTTAGGAAGAGAAGGAAGAGGGCGCGGATGTATTACCGTGGAGACCAGTGGGGAGATACTATCACAGACCCAGACACCGGGTTCCCCATTGTTGAGGAAGACTACATAAAGCGGCAGGGGAAGATACCCTTCAAGCAGAATATGATCCGGCAGATGGTGAAGAACCTTCTCGGCCAACAGAGAGCTTCGGTGTCTAAGCCAATAGTCATCGCGACAAACAGAGAGGATTCCGAGGTAAGCGATATGATGAACAACGCTATCTACGCAGTTCACACCATTAATAATATGGAAGAGCTGAATGTGAGAAATTTTGAAGAGTTCCTTTTATCTGGAGCTTGTGCTGGTAAGGTAACGCGGGCATACTTCCCAGAGAAAGACCGATACGATGTTTACTATGAAAATGTCAACGTCAACAGGATATTTTTTAACTCTGATGTAGAGGATATTAGGCTTAATGATATGCACACTATCGGGCAGTTGATGGACATGACAATTGAGAATATTATAGGCACGTTTGCTAAAACTAAAAAAGATGAAGAGAGGATAAGAAAACACTACGGCGCTTTCGCAGACAAAGATAGGGCTATGATGCGTCAAGGGTTAAAGCCAGATAAACTTGACTACCTAAGTTTCGATACCCCTGCAGAAGAGGGTAATTATAGGGTACTGGAGGTATGGCAGAAGAAAGGAGCGTGGAAGACACTTGTACATGATTTTGCAGATGGGTCTATTTCTATCACCGACTATACGACACAAGAGATAGATAAAATTAACGAGGAGAGGTTAAGTGGTGGCGTCAACGCTGGAATGGCTCCAGAGGACATCCCACTTATAGAGGCAGAAGATCATTATGAAGACACATGGCATGTCAAATACTTATCCCCCTACGGGTTAACTCTTTTTGAGGGAGAGACCCCCTACCTTCATCAGGAACACCCGTTTATCCTTGCCCTTTATCCCCTACTTGATGGAGAAGTATGGGGTGTGGTAGAGGATATTATCGACCAACAGAGATACATTAATCGGTTAATATCCCTTATCGACTTCATTATGGGTAGTTCCGCGAAAGGTGTATTACTTGTTCCTGATAATGTCATCCATGAAGATATGGACTTAGAAGCTATCGCACACGAGTGGTCTAAGTTTAACGGAGTAATTAAAATAAAGTTAAAACCAGGGGCACAACTGCCAAAACAGGTGTCGGCTAACACCACTAACGTGGGGGCGCATGAGCTACTTGCTATTCAAATGAAACTCATTGAGAATATCATAGGGGTGTCTGGAGCTATACAAGGGCAGCAGGCTAAGTCTGGGACACCGTCAAGCCTTTATGCACAAGAAGCGCAGAACTCTACGATAAACAGTAAAGACCTTTTTGAGGCTTTCTCTGCCTTTAAAGTAAATGTGGACTACAAGATTGCTAAAAATATAATTCAGTACTACAATGACAAGCGCCCGGTATTATCATCAAAGACTGGTGAGAACATCACCATGTTTGACCCTGAACTTGTAAAGAGCCTTGAGTATGAGTTGGTGGTAGCAGAGGGAAATAATTCTCCAGTTTACAGACAGCTACTGGAAGATACTCTATGGAAGATGCTTGAAGCGCAGATGATAGACTTGACGCTGTACCTTGAAAATTCTTCATTACCGTATGCTGAAAAACTCTTACAGTCTATAAAAAGAAGACAAACAGAAGGAGGGCAGGGAGCCCCGGATAATGAGCTGATGGCTGCCTTACAGGAAGCTACAAATGGAGCCAACCAAAATGCAGACCCACGAGCTATGCAGCTACTTGAAAGGATGGCATCAACAAATTAATTCGGTGGGGACGGGTCAACCTTTTTGGTGATCTTCTTTGTTGGCACAACACTCTCTGATGTTATCCAGCAGCTTCTCTGAATACAAGTCTTTTGGCTGAACGCGTAATAACATCCATCCAGCACAAGATAAGGCATTATATTTATCCATGTCTGATATGAATCCTGATGGATTGACGTGCCTCCCTTTAGTCCATACACCTCCCTCAACTTCAATAGCTATCTTGTGAGTTGGGATGGCGTGGTCGATGCGCCATTTCCTTTTGTCATGGAATTTAAACTCATGGATCACGTGAAGCGATAACTTCTTTGCGATGTGATCTGCAAATGTCTTATCACACTCTTCTTTTATCTGGCGGTTCATAATATTGGAGCAGGAAACCCATTGATGCCGAAGGCTCGATGGGAGGGATGCGACTGCCACGCTTTAAATTGTTTGGTAAAATTAGTAATTATTTTCTGGTATGTGAAATTATTTAGTATCTTTGCCTCGTGAAACTTACATTGAAAATGAAATCATCACCAACAAACGTAAAGTCTAAAACGCGAGATAAACCGCCAGGTGAACTACCCACCCACGCTAAAGCGATGGGATGGGCTTCGGGTTTCAACGGACGTGCTACCTAAGTAGTCTGATTTATCCTCCACCTTTGTAATCGACAGTCCCTGCCGATATATTTTTAAACCTTCTTTGAGAATATTTCTACTTGCATTTACATCTCTGTCGTGTATTGCGCCACAAGATTTACAAGTCCATTCTCTATCTGAAAGTTTTAAGTCTTGATTTATCCAACCACAGTCTACACACGTCTTCGAGCTGGGATAGAAACGATTAGCTTTTACAAGTTCTTTCCCATACCAATCACACTTATATTGAAGCAATGTTACAAAATTACCCCAACTTGCATCAGCAATGTGCTTGGATAGTTTGTGGTTTTTAATCATACCTTTCACGTTTAAGTCTTCACAAACAATAACGTCAAATTCATTGACAAGTTTGTGAGAAACTTTGTGTAAGGTGTCTAATCTACAACTTGCAATTTTCTCGTGAATTTTGGCGACTTTGAGTTTTTGTTTTTCAAACCCATTACTACCTTTTTGTTTACGAGAAAGATGTTGTTGTGCTTTCTTTAATTCTCTTGCATATTTTTTTGTGTATCTATTATTTTTAAATTTCTTATTATCAGAAGTTATTACAAAATCTTTAAGTCCTAAATCTATTCCAACTTGCTTATTTGTTTTTGGTAATTGCTGAATCTCTTGTTCTGTGAAAATTGAAACATAATACTTACCTGTTGGTGTTTTGGTAATACTCATTTTACCAATTTTACCCTTAACCTCTCTATGTAATTTTACTTTGATACCATCTTTAAACTTAGGTATAATTATTTTCCCATCCTCAAGTTTACCAAATTGTGGTATTGTAAAAGTATTTTTATGTTTCCTTGATTTAAATTTTGGAAATTGTGCATTACCTCTAAAAAAGTTCAGATAAGCTGTATCTAAAGAACGTAAAGCAAATTGCAAGGTTTGACTGTTAACTTCTTTCAACCACTTAGTATCTTCTTCTTTTTTCAGTTTTGTCAGAGTGGCTGCTTGTTTGTAATAGTTGTCAGATTTCTTGTCAGCTTGATACTGTTCTTTACGTTCATTTAGGAAATGATTATAGACATAGCGAGTGCATCCAAAGTGCTTTGCAAGAAGTATCTCCTGCTCTGCCGTTTGGAATAACCTAAAACGATATGTCTTATTAACCATTTTCATTACTTATTATACATCAAAATTTATGCCAAAGTGTTGTTTTATGTAAATTTGTCACATCCTTTCACAAGGTTAGTGGTCGCTTACATCCCATCGCCTTTGCCGTGGGTGGGTAGTTCATCTGCAAAGCGGTCTTAGACTTTCCTTTTGTTGGTGATGATTTCATTTTATATTATTTTTTTAAAGCAGCATTGCCGCTAACGGTGTGTATAGCGCATTAAAACGCGCCATACACGGGCGTTGGCAGCAATTAAACGGCACATCCCATATCAGACTGTATTTTAATTTGCTCGCCGTATGATTTTCGTATTATTTCTATTTGCTTTAAAACCGAACTCGCAAACAATTCAAGTTCATCAATTGAAACACGCATCATTAAAGTTTTCTCTCCGCATTCAACCCATAACCCGAAAACAGCATCGTCATCCATTTTTTCTTTTCGGTTATTATAAATCAATAAATCGTGAACGTCTGAATAGACTTTTATTTTTACTCCCTTTTCGCAGTCTGAATTTTCTAACATTTCAAAATCAGTTGTACACTTTTTTAATTCAATTACATTTTCCATTTGATATAAATTAACTGCTGCCAACAATGTATAACCGCAAGTGGGGCAGCGTGCCAGCTTGCAAGGTCATTGCTCCTAATTTAGTTTATCGTCAATGTGAAGGTTTCGGAGCTTTTAATCCCCACCTGACGGTTATACCAAGCGTTAGGCTTCATTGCTTATCGTGCTTACAACTACCTTCTGGACATTTGGCTGCAAATAATTTTTGTTCGTATGGGGAAGCCCATTTACCATGTATGCAGCCATCATTCATTTGTAAACCCCTAATGTCTCTAATACAACCTTTACATAGCGACGAAACGCTAACAGTGTGTATTGCACATTGCTTTTCTTGTTTCAAATTTTCGTTTTCCATATATTTAAAATTTAATGTTTCAAATTAAAATCTCGTTTGGCAACGCGCCATACACGCAGCCGTTAGCGGTAATGCTAAATAGAAGCATCTGCATCATTTATAGTTTGTTCGATTATTTCGCAGAATTTAAGAAATTCTTCACTTTTCCATGAATCGTAACCTACTCTTTCATCGTCACACCAAGATAATTTTTCCTCAATTTTTTTTAATTCATCGAGTTTAAATCCTGTATAAACTATATTTTCAGATGGCAATTTCAAAAGTGGCATCCAGTGAGTAATTTCATTATCATCCTGCTCTGACCAAGAAGTCATGTGATAAGTCCACACCTTTCTATCGTAATCATAAGTTCCGTGTCCAATTAATTTCCCATTTGTAACGTGGACATAAACTGAAACATCCTCAAATTCCCCAATGGGAGGCATTTGTTTATTTTTATCAATCCAATTCATAATAAAGCACATAGTTTTAAATTGTTGCTTCGTTAACTATAATATTATAAACCTTTTTTTCTTTGTTCACTTCAACAGGGAAGTCCATGTGTTTGTTTGAAAGCCACAAAACCCCGGCAGTAGTTATCACCCGATCATCCTTCGCACCCTTAACAGCACCGTAAGAGCCGTCAGCCTTGATCTCATACATGTCCATCTCATTGCAGGCGTTATTATCCCTCTCTACATAGGTGTAGTCCCTAAGAGAGGCATTTAACTCATTAATGATCATTGGCTTTGTGGACTTGTTGGTATGGAAACCATAAATAGCGGGGACTCCCTCTCGCACACGTTCAGGGGAAGTCCTTGTGTATAAATTCTCGTAGTATGGGGCTATCTCGTCAAGGACGGTGAGGTGATGATCTCCTTCTGCCCCCTTTGTGCTTAAACTATTTACTTCTATTGCTAAAAGCCCATTTTGATAGATGGTAGCAAGTTGAGCCGCCTTCCACGCGAATAAGTCTTGGTCTATATGCCCGTGCCATACAGCCACAACTCTTGGCTTGCCGCCATACATCAAAGGCTCTCTATCCATTACTTTAACAGTTGAATAGTCAGCAAGGTCTGACCTCCCCCCAATGTCAGCAAATAGAACATATCTATATTTAATTTTCTGGGTACCGTCAGGCAATTCCCATACAGAAAGGTTCCCTCCTTCTATTTTATCAATTCTAACATCCGTGAGGGCGTCGAATCCTTTGTATTCTTTCCCGTAAATTTCCCCAATAAGCAAAGGTTCTTTGCAGTCTTTTCTTACTCTTAAAACATCTACCCTGTTAAAAGCTCTATGCCCTGTGCTTTGAAATGCCTCGTCAGCATTGGAAGGAAATTCAGACATCATCCTCCAATCAGAGTATCCTTCCTGTTCTTTAAAGCTCTTGTACCAGTTTATCCCTTCAAGTGTGGCTCCTAAATTCCAAAGTACCCAGTCGTAGTCTGTAAACGAACTTATAAACTCGTCGAAGTCAATAATTTCTTTTCTGTAAATTTCTATCTCCCACCAAGCAACAAATACGGGTGTGTATCCCAACTGCTGCTTATTTTCAATGGCTTTTAACCATTCGGAGTGGAAGAAAGACCCTACCCCTTTTGCTGTTGATTCTAAGACGGCTATAGTATAGGGTTCGTTAGGGACAGAAGCTCTAATAGTTTGAATTAAGTCCTCCGCTGTCCTCTTCTCTGTGGACTTAAAAAACGCTACCTCGGAAAGGTGTGTCATCTGGAAGTTATAAGTTCTTAACGCCTCTGGAGTTTCGCTTGACGCTACGCCTACTATACATCCTCTTTCGGTTATCATCTTGATAGACTGCGACCCTTCATAGGGTTTAAAGGTGATGGGCTGTATGTATTTAGGATGGGACTCTGCCATCCTTGTAAACATCCCCCTGATGTGTTTAGCGGCGTCTTTTACGTGTGCGCAGATAGCAGAGTGCCAGTTTCTTCTGTGGAATAACTGTATCCACCCCATGTAGAGCTGCACAAGTGTTGACCCCCCCCATTGACGCGCCTTTAAAAGGATACACCTGATAGGCACATCTGCTAACCTCATAGCCTCAAGTGCCTTGAGGAGCTTTCTTTGTGCTGGCCTTAATATAAAAGGGACTTCACCTTCGTCTATCTTATCCCAAATTTTAACACACGTAGCTGCCCAGAACTCAAAGTCGTGTTTTACACGTAGCTGTGTGATGACTAAAAGCAACTCCTCCATAGAGATATTATTCATTTCTCTCTGGAACTTCTCTACGGAGCCATAGAAGATAATTTCACTGATAACATCTTCTTCTATCCCTGATGCCGGGAACTTCATCATGTTCCTATCATCGACGGCTATATCTATATGAGCCGTGACGGTATTAAGCCCAGTTATTGGATCGTAAGGGGGGAATAAGATGTGTTCTCTATCCTTACTCTCCTTAACAATATCCTCACTCTTTTTGTCCATGTAGACTTAATATTATGTCAAGGTCTTCTTGCGCCTCTACTGTTGTTTTTATTCTTTCTTTTTTCTTTAACATATCAGCTATCACGCCCTGTACCCTTCTGGGTGATATAAAGAATATTCTACCAACCTCCTCATAGAGGTCTTTCTTTAGGACGTATTTGGCGTATTCTCCGTGACTTTTGAGAAGAGATACATAGTACCTAAAAAGAACCTCGTCTCGCTCTTGTGTATTTGTGTTTTTCACCATAACTATTGAATTATGACATAATTTCTTATATGGGTGCAAATATAGCATATCATATTCATGCGGGTGGCTTTATTTTGCTAATTAGTTTAAAATAGTTATCAACAAATTAATAATTATTAACTTTAACTTGAGCTAATGGATACGAATGAAACAGAACGCGAACTGATCGGCGGTGACGAACTTGATAGTACGGCAGAAGAACAAGATGCTTCTTTGCCTGTGGAAGAAGAAGAGAGTGAAGAAGAGAGTGAAGAGGAAGAGAGTGAAGAGGAAGAGAGTGAAGAGGAGAGTGAAGACGAAGAGAGTGAAGAGGAAGAGAGTGAAGAGGAAGAGAGTGAAGAGGAGAGTGAAGACGAAGAGAGTGAAGAGGATGAAGAAGAGGATGAAGAAGAGGATGAAGAAGAGGATGAAGGGAAGGATGATCCTAAAAAAGAATTTGACCTCTCTAAGATAAAAGATAAAAAAATACGTGAAGAGGTAAGGAAAGAGATTGAATACCTCAATGATAAGGTAGAGAAGTATGAGGAGTTTAAGCAGGATTACATCACAGCAAACAACGCTATCAACGAAGCCTTTTATCAAGAACCAGTAGTTGCGGAATTTATGAAAGACATCCTTAGCGGAATGTCGTTACGCGCCAGCATCAATAAGCATTTCGACATTGACGATCTTAAACTTGAAGAAGGAGACCCAGATGAATCAGAGGTTTTAAAGGCTAAGGCTGAAGCTAAGAAAGCCAGGAAACAGAGAGAGAAGATGCTTGAAACTCTTCAAGATAATAGAATTGCAAGTGAAAACGACGCAAAAGAGTTTGCTGAAGAGAATGGATTAAAGTCAAAGCAGGCAGAAGCATTTTTCTCCAGAGTAGATGGATTCCTCAACGATGCTTACGAAGGTAGGCTTACAAAAGAGTTTTTTGAAATAATTAATAAGGGGCTTAACCACGAAGCCAAAGTAGAAGCTGCTGTAAAAACTGCAGAAATCAGATTAAAAAACATGAAGATAAAAGAACAACGCATTAAAAAAGAGGCACAGAAGGATGGTCTTCCCAATCTTACGGGTAAAAGCAAGATGACATCCAGAGGAGATGAGGATCACTCCGGTGGGTTATTTACAGCAATACGAAGATTTGAACAAAACCAAATATTTTAAATGCTGCAATCTTTCGCTTTAAAAAATCATTTGAGTGGGGAACACACTCTTAAAAATCAGGACGAACTGTTGGCGTTGGTCAAAGTGTTGACTCCTGAAGCCCAACCCATCGGCTCTGCCGTGGGTGGTAGTTCACGCATCACCTATAACACAATTTTATAAAAATTATGAAAAGATCAATTTTCCTTACCTTGCGACTCCTATCAATAACCACATTTGCTGTGCTTGGAGTTGCACTGATGACTGGCGCAGTATCGCTTGATGAAATCATGTCATTTGGAGCCGCTGGCGGCTCGACATTAGCTATGGCCGCTGGGGCAGCATATTCCCAAGAAGGCACCGTAAAGTCCGTAAAAGACGGAGTAACTGGAGGTTCGTACAGGGTACATTATGATAACACAGTATCCAATGAGGTCGTCAAGATGAAACCATCAGCGACGCCTATCGACACTATCTTACGAAAGACGAATAGAATCGTACCTGTTCGATCATGGGAATCTGAATGGTACGCCGTTGACGTAAGAGCTACGATGGATACGACAGCCGCCGCTACCGCTGAAACAAATGCAAACACCACATGGACAGCTAAAACCATGACCGTCACTAACTCCCACATGTGGACTGTTGACGACCTTATCAAAGTGAATGCCGCTACGTTTAAAAGCGCTACCCATACAGAACAAGTGCCGGCATCTACTCCTATTTCGGTTATTTTACACGTCATCGAGAAAAATGGAGCAGATCTAAAGGTTATCCCCATCTATCATCCAGATCAAACGTGGGATGGATACCTTGCGGGGACAACAAAATATGACACCCCCTCGATTGCTTCTGGTGCGAAGCTCACCAGAATTGGTAATGCTAAAGCTGAAAAAGCCGCACAGACAACTGCCTACGCTGTATTCCCTGAGAAGTTCTCTAACTTCTGCCAGATACACATGGCACAGGTAGAAGAATCAGTACACTCCCGTCTGCATAAAAAAGAAGTTCCGTGGGACATCTACGACTATCAGACACAGTCGCTATACGACATGCGCCGCGCAGCAGAGTTCACCTCTATCTGGGGGTTAAGTGGTAAAGTGTTTGACCCCACAGCATCGGAATGGAAATTCACTTCTGGCGGACTGAATCAGTACGTCACCAAAGAGTTGACATATTATTTAGACACTAAATTTGGAAACCCGCTGTTTGCTGCATGGGCACAGAATGTATTTGAGGGAAACTCTGGCTCTGACAAACGCTTTATGTTTGCCGGCTCAGACTTGATAAAACGGTTAGCAAGTGTAGATACTGTTGCAAAGCAGATCGAGGCTAAGAGTACGGAAGTAGTATTCGGGTTGACGTTCAGCAAGATCGAGACACCGTTTGGCATTCTTTTAATTAAGATGCACAACCTCTATAATGACATGTATGAAGCCGGAAACGGTATCATCTTGGATATGAATAATATTGAGAAGCACGTATTTAAACCTATGGAGAGCCGCGAACTTGAGTTCATTAAATCAGGGCAGAAGATGGCCACCGGCTTTGTCGTTGACGAGACATTCTGCCTTGCCATGAAGTATCCAGACACACACCGCAAGATTCGTTACATTGGATCGAACGAACCAGCTTAGCATTAACATGGGGTGGGAAACCACCCCTACTTAAAATTCCAACATGAGACTAAAAGTTTATAGACATAATTACAGCACTGGCGACCTCAAGTTATTTGAATACAAGGGAAGGATAGTTGAGGCCAGTTTTGATGGGGGGACGCTCTCACCAAGAAGAATCAATGGCAGCTTTTCAACATCTGACCCGTTCACTCAAGAAGCCCTTGAATCCTTACCGGACTTCGGAACAGGGTTTTTTATAGAGCGGGATAATGCAGCAGATGCTCCAGCGGCTGTTGTTGTGGAAGACACAGAACAAGTGCTTGGAGTTAAGAATATCACAGAGGCTAAAAAGTATCTCACAGAGAGATATGTGACGATAACTTACAGCCAGCTAAAGAACAAACCAATGGTGTTAAAGGTGATGGAGAACCTTAATATTAATTTTCCTGAATGGCTTACAGAAGATGAATAGAGATGAGATCATAAACATCGTCAAGGTTAAAATGGATGAAGTAAGCCCATTTGAAGAGGAGGAGCTTGTTTCCTCCTCTTTAATTGAGCAGCTACTCGATTTTGCCGCAGGCAGTGTTGTGAGACTATTCCCCGATCATCAACTACCAACTATTACTGATAACAGCATTTCTTTAACAAAGAACCCTGACGGGAGCGGGTATTTCACCTTACCCGCTTCTTTTCAGAGGCTTGTGTCCCTTAGACTTGAATCGTGGGAGAGGCCGGTGACAAAAGCAATAACCGATAAAGACCCCTCATACAGCATACAGTTCAATAAATACATTCGTGGGGGTGTGACCTTCCCGGTAGCCGTTCAGAAGTCACGTACAATGGAATACTTCTCTGTCCCAAAGGAGAAGAGCCATGAGTTGAAAGAGTTCACCTACATCAAAGAGATGAAGGCAGAGGAAATCCCAGACGTACTGATAGACGCCTTAACATGGGAGTGTGCAAGACTTGCTTTTGACTCTATGCAGGACACACAAAGCGCAACAGCATGTACTAATAATTTTGTAACACTTTTAAAAATAGCACATGAGGGGACAGATAATACAAGGAGAGAGTAAGTCCGCAGCTATCTATATTGATGATAGGGGTGGGGAGCCTATTGACCCAAACTTATGGCCGGACATAGAAGTCTATCTTGTGGAGACGGCCTCTTACAAGACCCTTGAGAAGTTCTCAAAAGTTCCTAAAGAAGGGTTTTTACCTATTACGTTTGATACCTACGTCAACCCAGAGGGGATAGAAAGGCCTTATGCTTTGATAAGGTTCTCTGACACAGGTGGTGTCCCTGCGGGGAATATTGATGTGAACATTCATTTGATAAAAAATCAGGCTACATACCCATCAGGGAAGTCGGTAATGATATTTAAAGGTAAGTTAGCGCGAATGCTAAGGGCAAAAAGGAGTTAATAGTAAACTACCCACCCACGCAAAGCGATGGGATGGGCTTTAAACCTGACAACGAATGCAAAGATACTAAATAATTTCACATATCAGAAAATGGTTATTAACAATTTAAAGCGTGGCAGTCGCATTCCTCCCATCGAACCTTTGGCATCAATGGGTTTCCTGCTCCAATTTTATGAAAGATGAAGTTACGACAAACGCTGACTACCAAGTCTATGTAAAACTTGGTGTTGACGTACAGGTTCTTATTGCAGACGATATTGACGGCGAATACATTGTCTATTTGCTTAGTAATATTGATAACATGCAGAACTGGCTTAACATAGCACATTTAGTTTATAGTCCGAGTATAGGTGTCTTTGTTAATTTTGAACAGCATTATGAAGAGCTTTGGTTCGCCAACCAACCGAGTGTTGACTTCGTGGCTTTTTACAACGGGAATGAAAAGGTTAGCCAGTTTAGTGTTAACGCTGACGATATTATTGAATTGGAGAGCAGGCTAAACATTAATACCCCATTTCAGAAGATCAGGTGGGAGTTTGAATCAGCTACCATTACCTCTATTTCAAGTAAGAAAGACCCCATTATCATTTTCAATGAAGAGGGGGCGTATGACGCGACTATAAAAATATTTACCAGTGATGATGTTCTGATATGCCAACATACTAAACATCAATTTATCCTCGTCGGGGATGTCCAGAAATACAGGGTTACATTCCACGTAATGAACGAATACGGTAATGACATTGAAGGAGCTGTTATTGTAATAACAAACGTTGGACAGTTGACAACAATGGAAGATGGGACAGCGTGGATAGACCTCCCAAACAAAAATTACAACTTTACCGTCACGGCGGGGGCGCATTTACCGTTTTATGGTAGCTTCACAGTTCAGGGAGAAGATATGACTATACCAGTTTACTTCTCTGCTATTCCGGCTAAATTCAACATCACTTTCAATACAATTATCAATACAAGTATCAATGAGCTTCCTTTAAGTGGGGTTCAAATAAGCCTTACAGGTGGACAGATCACAGCTCCAATGATAAAGACAACAGACATATCAGGGATAAGTATCTTCAAAGACCTATCCCCTGGGACATACCCTTTTGTAGCCTCTAAAGCAGGTTATAATACCGTCAACGGTCAGGTACTATTAGAAGATGCAGACAAGACGGTTATCGTCCAGTTTGTTGATGAGACCACCACAGTTAAATTTGTAGTAATGAGCAATAGTTTAGTTCCGCTAAATGACGCTTTAGTAGTTATGGGAGAACATCAAGCACTCACGGTAGATGGGCAGTGTGAGTTCGAGGGGATCACCATAGGAAGCTCACATGTCTATGAAATTTCAAAGGAAGGATACACCACGGTAAACGGAAGCATAGGGAGTGTAACGGAAAATAGGAAGATAACAGAACAGCTCGATGAATTGAAGAACCCAGCATATTTCGGTGTCTCCGCTATGCAGACCATTGACGATGTAACAGTGGGATCGGAGATAATACTTATCCCACGCATACCACTTATCCCATTTTCTCCTAAGATAGGAGACAAATTCGGAGACGGGACAGTCTGCTATCTATTACAAGATGGAGACTTCGGCTATGAATTAGGAAAAGTAAAAGGTATAATTTCTGCCGATCAGGACGCTGGGAGTTTCGTTTGGGGAAATGTCAACGCTTTGGTGGAGCAGACGCAAACTGGATTTGGCTACGGGAAGTTTAATACCGACAGGATAATAAACGTCCTCCAAGCATTTAACAGCGGCCAATACGCAGCTAAACGCGCTAATGAGCACGTGTCTATACTATTCTCTGACTGGTATCTCCCAAGTAAAGATGAGCTGGTGCAGATGTATGGAAACACTGACGGCCCCCCCCCCGGATTTTCAGGGAACGCCTTCTATTGGTCGTCAAGTGAATCTGACAAGACTAAGGCATGGGCTGTAAATGCGGGTGTAGCCTCCGAAAAGGTAAAAACAGAACAGTATAGGGTTCGCGGGATAAGGACGTTTGAGATGATGAATCTTGACGTTACGGTGAATTGGATACCGACATTCCCTAATGATGCCGCATATTACTGGATGGCTTTGCCTCAAGATGGTGGAGTTGTCTTTGAAGAATACACAAAATACCAAGACAAGGACACCCTTTCGCAAAATGTATGGAAGGTCGTAACCGATAACTATAACGTAACCGTAATAGACGTGTCGGGGAAGCCTTACATTTTATACATCCATAAAGGGACTATACACCCAACTCTCGGACAGATACCACAAGAACCCATTAACACAAGGTTTAGACTATGATAACGCTAAGTGATCAGGTAAAATATCAGGGGTTTGGTTTCACAGACCCAAAAGTAGCTGTCGGAACGGGACAGCAGTACGCCACTATGAATGCGCTTATTAACGACTTAGCTCCTAAAGGGCAGTTGGCGGTGAATATGAGGGTTTTAGACCTTGACGCTGATAAGATATGGAAGATCACGTATGAAGAAGGATGGGGGTATACTCTCGCGCAGGGGAACCTGACAGGAGAGGAGATAGCGATCCTCCTTAACGCTATCCCCGACATTAACGACATGGTATTATCCAATAAGATAAATTACAACCAGTGGTTTACCGTTAAGGGTAAGATAGACAACATGGACGCGATAATAGACGGGAAGCAGAATAAGTTTAAACAAAGGAGAATGGTTTTTATTGGAGCCACCAGCGAATCCTTTCTTATTGAGAATTTCTCATCTCCAATATTTTCTCTTGCGTTAAACAGGGTACCGCTTGTAGGAATAGAGGCCAATGATTTCAGTGAGGGTGCTTTAGTCTATGATTATATTTATAAGTTCATAACACCAGACACAAGGATAACATTATCCGCTTCTTTGGGGAAATTTAAAAGCGAAGACATAATTGACATAGTATACCAATGATACAACTAAGGACATTTAGGAAGGTACAGGCACACAGCCCCAACAACAGGGTGCAAAGTCTAATAGGGGATTCCACCTTCATCGACTTTAATGTCGATGAAGTATTAGCTGGAGATAGTTGGAGATGCTCTTCTGATGAGCAGGTTGTCAACAACGTCGTCGGGAACCCGGTAGTTTATAAAGGTGATAAAGTCATGGCGATGGTGGATAATCCAGGCCCTCTAAACTGGGAAAATATCAACAATGGAAACTGGGATATTATCAGGAGAATACCTATTCCACCCGGCACCCGCATAACTGCCCGCGACGGTGGGCAGGAAGGGGTGGAAACCTACGATGATGATTACCGGTATATATGTGTTCAATCGGGAATACCAGAATCGCTGCCGGGTAAGCGGGATGGTACAGCAATTTGGAAGAAATCATCAATCGCTCAATCTAATTAATTATGGCAAGGAAAAAAATAAAACAAACTCAAGAAAAGCTGGATAAAATAAAACTCGAAGCCGAAGAGTTGACTTCCCAGCTTAAGGATGCTGAAGATAAGGAACAGGAACTTCTTAACGAAACTACGGAGAAAATAAACGTTATTTGTAAGGAAGCTGAATATTTCTGTGGAGTTATCTTAAGCCGGCAGGATCTGTTAGCAGTTCTGGATTTAGCAATGCAAACCCAAATTGATATAAAGATTCCTTATAGACTTTATCCCATTGACGAATCTGAAAAAACTTAAATATCATGGCGACAATAGAAAATAAATCAACCTTATTTCATTGGAACAAAATACAATCTGGCCCTACCACAGAATTTGAAGAAGTGGCTCCGATTTTAACACAAGGATCCATCCTTGCGGGAAATCCCGCTAATGATGGGATGCCCGTTGCAGTTACCAGTACAGACATAGGGAAAATCCTTAAAATAATAAGTGATGATAACGGGGGTGTTAAAGTCTCGTGGGAATCACAGGATGCTGGCCATAGTCAAAACACGGACGTTGGAACGAGTAATAGTACATTCTATCTGGGAGGGGCGACCGGTGTTAAATTAAGAGATAATGATGGGGATTTGGGGGTACGGACATTTAACAATCTCGATTATTCGGGGATTTTTGCTAAGACTTTAGATGTTAGTGGAGAAGGTGGATACGTTCTTTTACCTACCGCTGATCCATCGGCTGACTACCATGCAGTTCATAAAAAATGGGTTTTAGATCAACTCGGGGCTACTGCCGGGGGACTTATTTTTAAAGGGACGGCTGCTTCAGCAGAAACTATGCCTATTACATATCAGGTAGGCGATCTTTATAGGTCTAGTTTTGTCGGTACATTTCTTACGCATGCTGTTGAAGTCGGAGACTGGATAGCTGCTGTGAAAACAAGAACAGAGGGAACTCCAGTGGCTGATGATTGGGCTGTATGGCAAAGTAACATTGATGGGGCTGTAACAGCGACTTCAAGTTTTACCAGCGGGGGGATGATCATTGGGGCAGGGGCTAATAAAACCCTTAAATCCCTAAACATGGCTCAGTACAGTTTACCCGTTGCGAATACCGCAAATACAATCACCTCTTTAACCCTACCCGTTGAGACTTTCGTCGGGAGGTCTGCTGCTGTAAACGGCCCAATTAAAGCTTTGGATAGAACTGCTGCCAATACTATTTTAGGGTTTACCGGCTTAGCTAGGGACTTCCCAGGTACCCCGGTGCAGTCTAATAATCAAGCTATCAATAAAATAACCCGGGATGCTCAAGGATTAATCACCGAAGTGGGGATTACTACTATCACAGCCGCGCATGTTTCAGCACGTAGGGATTGGGTATCCGCTCCAACTACAAATTGGGCAACAGCAACCGGGGAGGCTGGGGATGAAGCATACGATAGTAATTATCACTATATTTGGATAGCAACAGATACAGTACGTAGAACCCCTTTGGGTAAGTAATATGGTAAAGAATGGAATATCAGTCTTTGGGTCAACCGATGGGGTTGGGTTCACGTTTCTGGATTTTAAACTGGGAGCTAATGAGGTTATGCTTGGTCGCGAAAACGACCTTCCGACAATAAAAAACATCGGAGGCATCGCCGGCTATCAGGATAACATTGTCAAAGACTTCAAATATCATCGTTACAGTGCATCCGTGCCGAGTGGCACACCGCACAATTTCGATATCAAAACGTGGATAGCTAATAATTTTGATGAGTCATCCTCCTATCCAAATTCCGGTGTTTCATTTATCGTAGATGCTTACTTTACTTTTAATCATTTCTATAATAAAAAAGAACAGACACCATTCCACTATGCCGGCTCCATGCACCAGTGCGTTGCGTTTACAATATATCGCCCGAACGTCGGGAATGCTTGGAAATGGTCAGGTGTGAATATAATAAACGCAAATGGCGTTTGGGTGAAATACGATTCATCCTCCACGATATACGGAAGCATTCTGGATTCATCAGAGTTTAGGGATGGTTTCGGAATTACACTTGACGATCAAATGCAACCAGGTGTCTTGGTTTTAAAGGTAGAAAATAAATTACAGAGCGAAACCGGATTCAGTGCACTTCCTGTTTACCAGGCTGAATGTGAAATAAGGTTGCGAGCGTTTGAATTATCAACAGATATTTACACAGAAGAAAATTAAAACATTATGATAACAGATAAAGGATTAGCAAGACACGTAGAAGACGGTGAGCTTCCCACCAAATGGATAACGATCGGCACGAAGACTTACGTCTGCTATGCCGACTATGGGGTTGAACACGCAACTACATCAGGGTGGGCTGTGATGCGTATAGATAGCACGGCACAGACTATCGCTTGGGCTGGCGGGACTAAAGCAAAAATTCACAAGGTTGACGCAGTTGCGTCATTAACCTACAAAAACATCTGGTAATGGTAGTAAAATTCGATGTCCTTCTGGGCAAATTAAGAGAATATGATGAGGGTGCAGGCCCTCAAGGCGCTCCCGGTGCTCCCGGCGTAAATGTAGTTCCGAAAGGCCCATGGGTAGCCGGCGTTTATGCTAAAAGCGATGGAGTAGAACATCTTGGATCGTTTTATTATGCTAACGCGGCTACCGTAGCTGGTGATGTTCCGGGAGTATCCTCGAAATGGGTACTGTTTGTGAGCAAAGGCGATCCTGGAAGTCCGGGGCCTCCGGGAATTAATGGAGTTGATGGGGTTAACGGAACTGATGGAGATGATGGTCTTGGAGTAGTATGGAAAAAGGCCTGGGTTGCCGGAACTTATAATGAACTTGACGCTGTAAGCCATAGTGGTTATGCTTGGGTGGCCAATAAAGACACTATTGAAGAACCTTCAGATCAGGCGACAGACTGGGATATTCTATTTAAAGGAGTTGGTGTGGATGATTATAGTATTACTTCCAAACAACTTTTTGCGGAATTTTGGGATTCTGAATTTATCGTCGCAGAAGATGGGGTTGCAATAATGGATTTAGAACATGCTGCTATCTTTTATCTCGTCATGTCCTCTAATACCGAGGTTCAGATAGTTCCAACGGTCTATCAATGGAATAAGCAAGCGATGCTTACTGTCGAAGGAAATTATGATTTGACATTCCCAAATTCTAGTTACATAAAACTATCTGGGGAGAGGGATAAAACAAAGAAGAATTACTATTATTTCCATTGTATTGATCCTGTTAGCAAGGTGTTTTTATACACTATAAAATCAGAAAATGAGAAGATAACCGAAGCTACGCTTTCTGATAGCATGAAGAAAAGGATTACAAAAGCTCCTACAGCAGGAGCGGTAACTGTAAACTTTTCAGAGGCGGGGATTTTCGATATTGCAACAACTGTGGAGACTGTAATTACCGCTGCTGTAAATGTGAATCATATCAACTCTTCAAAGCTAATTATTGCAACAGGGGCTGGAGCAGTGTCATTTCCTGCTGGCGGTAATTACATTATCTTGTCTGGAGAATACGAGGTTAACAAGACAAATTATATCTACATTCACTGTATAGATACTACTACTCCTAAATTTTTAATCACCATAACACCGAAATAATGTTGCCAGGATACATGATACCTATGGGAGTACGAGGTGCGAAGAAGCCCTTTTCCTTCACCGTCACAGTCACGGCGGGGGATACTGTTGACCTGCAGCTATCTGTTCACCCCAACAAAGTCGCAAAGGTTCAGTGGGACGACGGCAGGGAAACCACTGTGTCGTATTCTGCTGGGGATTATACAAGTCATACGAACACCTATGCTGCTGCTGGGACTTATAATATTAAAATTGTTGATGCTGACAATTTAAAAGGGTTCCAAATAAATAATCCTGCTTATAGCGTCAACATCGTTGGCGCACTTCCGGTGAACCTGACATCCTTGTCTTTATACGGAAGCGCAATGGCCTGGACTTATAGCGGCGCACTTCCGGTGAATCTGACATCCGTGCGGTTAGATGGAAGCTCAATAGCCTGGACTTATAGCGGCGCACTTCCGGTGAACCTGACATCCTTGTCTTTATACGGAAGCGCAATGGCCTGGACTTATAGCGGCGCACTTCCGGTGAATCTGACATACTTATATTTAGTAGGAACCTCAATAGCCTGGACTTATAGCGGCGCACTTCCGGTGAATCTGACATACTTGTCTTTATACGGAAGCGCAATGGCCTGGACTTACGCATCACAATCTTATAAGAGTACCCTATCTTATTTCAGATATTTACCAGGCACGACTGGCAAATGGTTAAGCGCTGCTGTCGATCAAGTGATCGAAGATTTAAAAACAAGCGGGATGGCCGGGACGGTTAACATCGCAGGAAACAACGAGGCGCGGACAAGCGCCAGCGATCAGGATTTGATTGATTTAAGAGCAAATGGGGCAACGGTAACTGTAAATGAATATTGATATG
>JAVEPM010000125.1:0-6316 GCA_034008115.1 Methanolobus sp. | reverse complement strand
GATGGCTACTCCTTATCTCCCTCTCAGGTTCTCAGTTTGAGAAACAGAATTTCTTTGGTAGAGCAGGAACCTCAGCTGTTTAACGACACGGTTTATCAAAATATAAGATTTGCCAATCACCTTGCCACTGATGAACAAATAATCAAAGCGGCAGAAGACGCTCATGCTGATTGTTTTATACGGAAATTAGATAAGAGCTACGATACAATAATCAGTGCAGATATGCTGTCTGTTGGGGAGAAACAGAGGTTGGCGATTGCAAGGGCTTTAGTCAGGAATCCCGCGCTCATCATCTTTGACGAAGCTACATCTAACATTGATCCGATCAGTGAAACTATCATCTGTAATACCATTAGTAAGTTACCTGAAGATACGATAGTATTTATCATTTCTCATAGAATGAAATTGGTTCAATGCTGCAATAGAGTGATAGTGATTGATTCCGGGAGAATTATTGAGACAGGGACACCTGATGAGTTGTCTACCCGGGATGGATTGTATAAAGTACTACTCAATCATTCGGATCTATGAACTAACCCTGTGGAATGCAACATGATAGCAAGACAATATACATTTAACTCAAGTTTGACAGTTGTAAGTGAATCTGGGAAAAACAATGTCTATTTTACAGTAACTTACGAAACTGAGTTTTCTGAAAATGCCGATTATGTTGTGCCAACAAATTAAAGTTCTTGACAGGAATAGCTTGTTCAATAGGATGATACACAAATATAGCGTTATGGTAGTATCATGTTTGTTAGAGTTAAGAAACAAGGTAAGCACGAATACTTGCAGGTGGTTCATGGTTTCCGTGAAGACGGCAAGGTAAAACAGCGAGTCCTGATGACACTTGGACGGGTTGGAGATGATTCAACCTACGACAATATCGACAGTCTGATGAGCTCTATGCAGAAATACTCGTTTCGCTCTGCTGTCTTGTCTTCCCTGAATCCGGAGATCAGTTGTTTGATGAAAATAGTAGGTCCGGTGCTTGTATTTGAACGATTATGGAAGAATCTCGGCATTGGCGATGCGATTATCAAAGAGGCCCGGAAACGTAAATATGAGTTTGATGTAGAGCGGGCTATCTTCGTTAATGTGTTGCATAGGCTTTTACGCACAGGCTCTGATCTTGACTGTTGCGCATGGAAACACCGCTATGAGATCAAGGGTTCCGAAGGCCTTGAATTGCAACATTTGTATCGTGCGATTGGCTTTTTGGGGAAAGAATAGGCACACACAAGCAAGAATCCTCCCAATTTGTCAGGCGCATCAAGGATAAAATCGAAGAGAACATCTACATGGAAGACCTGGATGTCTTTAGCGAGTTTAAAATGGTATTATTTGATACAACTTCTATGTATTTTGAAGGTGCCGGTGGAGCCGAACTGGGTAAGCGAGGCTACAGCAAAGACAGTCGCCCGGATTTGAATCAGGTAATTGTAGGTGCGTTGTTAGATGAACAAGGTGTGCCAATCTGTTGTGAAGTTTTACCAGGCAACACAGCCGACCTTAAAACCATAGTCCCAATAACAGAGCGGATAAAACAGCGGTTTGGTTTCTGGAACTTTTGCATTGTAGCGGATCGAAGGATGATCAGCAATCCTACTCTGGAGCATTTTCACAACAATGCCAGCACCATGAGTTTCATTCTTGGCTGTCGAATGCGCAAGGATAAAGTCGTGAAAGAGTATCTGCAGTCCCAGAAGATAGACTGGAAAATGAAAGCTGCATAGACCGGACTGGAAAAGAGCGTATCTACTACAAAGAAGTAAAGCTTTGCGAAGGACAACGGCACGTAATCTGCTATAGTGAGTTACAAGCCAAAAAGGATGCAAACACCCGAAACGAGATTATCAAGCAACTTCAAGCTAAGCTAAATGATGACCTGAAAACCTTTGTAAAAAATGCGGGCTATATACGCTACATAAAAACCAGTGGCAAGAAAGTCGAGATTGACTTGGACAGGATCAAATCCGAAACAGCTTATGATGGGATATGGGTTCTGCAAACCAATACCGACCTTAGTGCTGAAGACACAGTGATGCGATACAAGGACTTGTGGCAGGTGGAGTATGTTTTTCGCACCATGAAGTCTGCCTTGGATCCACGGCCGATCTTTCACCAGAGAGATGAACGCATTGTGGGACATATCTTTTGCAGTTTCCTCGCCCTGGTACTGAAAAAAGAACTGACCAAACTGCTGGATCAAAACAATTATGACTTCACTTGGGCACAAATAGTAGATGATCTGAACTCATTGGGCTACGTTGACATAGCTACCGATGTGAAAAGAATCCGAGTCCGAACCAATGTAAATGGATGTGCTGGAAAAGTATTTGCTGCCACAGGTGTTGCCATCCCAAAATCAATAATCCTCTAACTTATCACAAAGCATTCCCAATAGGTTTTGTTGAGCCAACAACTTTTTTTCAAGTTGTAAATCCCTGTCTGTCAGTATTATAAAAAATCGTGCTGTCAAACTTGAGTTTAACATTCACACCTCTCTGCAATGGAGGCTCTCGATCATATCAAGTAGGTAATGCATAGCTCATACCAATTAGCTTTCATATATACAAGATAAACCATGTAAAGTAAGTCAATTGTGAGACCATCTCCTTGTTTCTATCAAGATTGTATATTTCGGAGGACTAGAGCCATATGTCTCGCTCAATGAGAGCCAAGCTCTCGGAAAATAGAGTCACACGTTTCACATGAGTTGATTTCAGATAATGATGAGATCAAATCGTCAGTGACAACTTGAGGTATGCTGTTGCACTATCCTTGCGGAAATCCTCAAGAAGATGGTAAAAGTCGCTTTGTTTGCTTTGACGAGTATTGAATCCCATATATAGAATACTGTCAGGAAGTAGCTCATACCTGAGATTGCCGAAAAACCGCACCCAACCAAATATGTCAATGTCGCTATATTCATAACTGTCCATAGAGAATCCAAAACTAATTTGGGTCTTACGACTGGGATTGAATTGCAGCCTCGTGTTTGCGATCAGATACCTATCATCCAAGATAACAGTATATTGATCGCTTCCTTGTAATATAATATTATTCTTGGGATAATCATATTGACGATAGCTGAACGAAATTTGATAAGAGAAATTATTGGATAGATACCCCAATGTACTAAGTTCTGAAGAATGAAAATTATGAGTGTCATTCAGACTGTAAACTAATGCTTTACCTACCGCCAATCGGCAGTAGAGATTCAAACAATCCCAAGCCTTATATGTAGATGAAAGGGAAGTAGCAAATGCCTGATGTTCATCTTGGTGATAGTCCAGAAGTTTATCAAGGTAGCTGGATAAGGTAATATCAAATCTTGGGTAAAAATCTGTATAAAGTGAGACTCCCAAGTCGTATTCTTCGGGATGCACATCTGCGTCAAGATTGTAAGAATAAATACCAGCAAATAAAGTGACATTGCTCTGCCTTGGATACTTGATTCTAGATCCGGAATCCCATTTGGCAGTCCCATATAGACAATGATAATCTGTACTCATGGAGTAACCAGCATCTGCATGATATTCCTTGCTGATTCTTTGATAATATGTTGATAAATCCCATTGTTTTGGGGTGTACAACAAGCTGATCTTCCCATTATAACCATATGGAGATCTCGTGCTACTAACTTTGTCATCGTCCCGCAGACTGTACGAAAATCTGGAATCAAGAAAACAGTCTTTGGCAAACTCTAAACTAGAATCAAAACAAAGTACATGATTACTGTATCTATCATTAAGTCTACTTACCAGTCCAGAACCAAGCTTAAGATTCTCAAATGTAGGTCTGATCACAAACGCATTAAAGAAATCATCATGATTGATGGCCGCTCCATCTTCTTCAATTCGTCTATCCCAGGCGCTGAGATAACCCCATTTGATGGACTGGGATACTCCGGTAGCTTTAAAAGCAAGTTGAGGTTGCGTTATGCTTCGAGTGTGAAGCACATCCTGCAATTGAAACACATCCAAATCCTCAATGAAAAAAAAACGATTCTCCGCATACATAGACTGATACTTCTGGTTGTAAACGTCACTGGCATTATCAGGTGGGACATCAGAAAAGTCTGGATTGATACTCATCTTTATGCGGGTATTCTGCCCGGGATGCATGCTGATATCTAATCCTACATTCTCAGGATCAAAAGTACTAGTCCTTTGCATAAGATCATAAGCCTTAACAAAGTATGGTTTGTATTGCAATCTCAACTTTTTTTTAATAGGTTCTTGGAGTGTGATATCTTGCGCCAGAAGGAAATAATCCTTGCCTTGTGATGTTACTAGTGGAGGCATTGAAAACAGATCCCCAGATTTACTATTTGAACGCCCAAGAATCATTTTCCAATTATATGGCGGTTCACCAGTAAAGCGTAATTCTCCAAGAGTAATACTCATTGTAAGAGTCCAAAGATCATCGGTATACGAGCTCTCATAACTATACGTGCTATCCCATCTATAATCAACGCTCAGATCAGGATTGCGTGTGCCATCCTGTAAGGTATGATTGGGAAAAGCCAAAAAGTAATAAGCAAAGCATTGCTCAGGCATGGTAATCAGTTGAACTCTGAGATAATCGGAATTATCGCTTTGTTCGTCCCTCATCTTAGGTATTCCCGGCTCAAAGTTGTCATCAATTACGGCCTCAAAATGGATGAATAGTCTGGATTCATCCCTCCACAACCATACCTTGGTCGGCAACTTCTCGAAAGTAAAATCTTCAGGATCAATTCTTTGAAAATCGCTGATTAAATTATCCTCGCAAAACACGGGGTTTTCTGATATTGGAACAACAAGGGCACAGAGATAATTAAACGATAACAAAGCAATAAAAAGATATACTGCAATTAATTTCATATTCTCCTCAAAATCAGTTATTACTTTATTTTTATCTTAGTTCATAATTGGAGTTGAATTCCAACTCTTTAATCTCATGTTTTCTTAAGACATCCTCATCAAACGCTATTCCACGCTCTATACAATAAAAATTCTGATATGTCGCAATTGTTCTTCCTCTTGATTCTCTGTCAACACTTTTTTATTAGTGACGTCCCAAATGTTGGTGTAAATTCCAACTCATAATTTCACGACTATTTAAGAACATTTTAGGTTCTCGCTTCTTGCAATTTATCTAAGGTCATATGACCTGTTACAACGTTTTTCATCTTTGCTTTTTCAGTCAAGCTCTTTTTTTAGCAGCTACCGTTTTGCGACGTTTTGCAGCCCTTTGGCTATGGCGTTACGCATCCAGTGGACTATGCAACGTTGCCGCAGTTGACCAGGAAAACATTCGTGAAACGCTTTTATCAAGCCATCATGCTCATCGCTGATCCAGAGCTCACTACGTTCCAATCCCCGTGCCTTCAGGCTTTGGAAGAAGCCTTTCCAATTCTGATGGCTTTCACTGTTTCCAAGTTGCATACCCAGCACATCACGATGCCCGTCTTCCTTGAGCGCAATCGCTATCAATACCGCCGTTGAAACAACCCCACGCTCTGTTCTGACCTTGGTATATATGGCATCAATCCACACGTAGGCATAGCGCTGGTCAAGCTTTCGGTCCCTCCATGTCTGCACTTCTTTATCAATTTGTGAGGCACACCGGCTAACAAGGCTGCGATCAATGTCGGCTAAACCCATATCGGAAAACAGATTATTCATCTTGCGGGTCGAAACGCCATTGAAATAAGCCCCTGTGATTATGCTGATCATAGCTCTGTCTATCCTCTGATAATGCTCTAAAACTGAAGGATAAAAGCTTCCTTTGCGGAGCTTGGGTATCTTTACTGATACTGGCCCTATAGCCGTTGATAGAGGCTGTTTGCGCTGCCTGTAGCCATTGCGATAGTTATCCCTGTCTTTGCTCCGCTCATAAGGCTCTACTCCAAGCCGATCACTCAGCTCCGCATCTATAAACCTTTGTATGCCATATTCAAGCACTTTTACTTATTCTTTTGGCATCATTTCATGAATTATCTTGACTATTTCATCCCCTTTGTTTTTCTTTCTCTTTGGTTGAGTCATGATCTTCTCCTTGTCTTATTGTTTTAATGGTTTAACAAATTAAAAAGACAAGGAGAAGAACATGACTCAACCTAAGAGAAAGAAAGATGAGAAGGCTGAAATCGTCAAGCTAATTCAGGAGGCAATACCAGGAGATTTTGTAAAACTGCTTGAATACAGCATCAAAGAGCTAATTGAAGCAGAGCTAAGTGCTTATATGGGAGCGGATTCATACGAGCGCACCGAGAGTAGAACGAACTATCGTAATGGATATCGTGAGCGCAAGGAACCACTCAGTA
>JAVEPM010000124.1:0-6441 GCA_034008115.1 Methanolobus sp. | reverse complement strand
TTATCTTGGAGTGGACAGGCTGGTGCTACATATAATGTTTCAGTAGGCAGACATGGGGAAGACGATGAAAACTGGTTCGTTAGTTTTACTCCTTATATTACAGAAAATTATCTTACAATTTCAGGTTTAGACGAAAATACAGTTTACGAGTTTCTTGTAAATGCTAATTGTGGTACAGCTGAAAGTGAATGGGCGGGACCGTATGTGTTTAATGAGGAAATTGAAACACACAATAACTGTTCAAATGCTTTATTTGTTAAGTCAGATACATTATCAAATCAACAAATAGTAAGTATATCAGATGATGAATTTTGGTTAAAATTTATAGCATTAACAGATACATGTTTTATCGAAATAAATACGGTGATTCCTAATTTGTGGGAAATTGAAGAAGTGTTTTTATATACTGGAGAATGTAATAATCTAACATTAATTCAAAATTTTACTGTAACTCAAAACGACAGTACAGGAATCTATTTACATAACTTTAATATGATACCTAATCAGAATTATTATTTACGAGTAATACAAAATCACAATTCTGTTAGTATTGATTACTTGATAAATATTATTCTTCAAAAAGATAGTTTTTGTGATGACGAAAATATACAATGTTTTGTATGTGATAATTTAGTGCCTAATAATAGTTTTGAAATTTATGGTTCTAATTATACCCAAGAATTTTCATTTACCTATGGTTTTGTGTGTTGTAATTGGCAAACAGCATTTGGTTCACCGCAGATAAAAGAAGGAGAAATTGCAGGTACTAATTCAGCTTATATGTGGCTTTCAAATCATGCATCCTCTGATCCTGAAGACATATGTATAGGTGAAGGTATATTTGTAAATATAGAAGGCATTGAAAGCGATGAAGAATATTTGCTTAATTTTAAATATAAAGTGATAACGAATTACGGTATTGAATATGATGTACCATACTCCGAGTTGAGAGTTTTGTTGACAAATGAAAATACTTTTAATGTTGATATGCAGCATTATGGTAGTACTGTTCCACAATATGATGATTTTAACAATACAGATTATCAAATATTATTTGATAACCCACAAATAGTAGATGATAATTGGATAGATGTTTCTGTTAGTTTCACAGCAGATGATAATTTCGAAACATTGTTAATATATCCACATTTTAATAGTGATTATTTAGATTGGATTATTGAAGAAAATCTTAGTGTTACTGGTTTTTATATTGAAGAAATTAGCATTTATCCTGACCCTGTATTTGAATTATACGAAGATACCTTTTGTAATAATGAAACAGAAGTACAACTTGAAGCAAATCCTGCTGATGGTACGTGGTCTGGTATGGGTGTATTAAGTCCAAACGGTTTATTTAATCCAAGCCTATTTGTAGCAGGTGAAACGTCAGTTTATTATACATATTCCTATCTTGATGACAATAATATTGAATGTGAAGTCTTTACTGAATTTCAAATTCATATTTTACCCGGTCCAAACCCACCATTTTTTGAAGTGCAAGAATGCTTATATTGGGGTGGAAATACAAATTTTGAATTTGAAGATTTAAATAATCCAGAAGACTCACAATTAGAGTGGACATGGGAAATTGGAAATGAGGTAATAGTTGAAGGACAAAGCATTTCTTACTCATTCTCTGATTATGGATATTATTGCATAAATGTAGATGTATCATCAGAGCAATGTGGAACAAATTCATATTCAGACATAGTTTATGTAAACAATAATATCTGTGCTTGTGATGTAAGTGATGAGGGGTATTACGATTATAATTATACTCATGGCTATACAATATCTTCAAACAATAATGAAACTTGGAGCTCTACCGAAACGCTTTATGTTGAGGGCGATATCTATATACAAGCTAATGCAATTCTTACTATTGGAGAAAATACTCGTATTGAATTTGTTCCAAATGGAAGAATAATTGTTGAAGCTGGTGGTAAGCTTATTATTGAAGAAAATGTTACACTTTCAAGTATATATTTTCCACCATGGGCACAGCAAACAATAGATGGGGATAAAGTAATTTTTATTTGCCCCAATAATATGTGGCAGGGTATAGAGGTTTGGGGCGATGATGAGTTTCCAAACCTTATGGATATGCAAGGAATAGTTGAAATCATTGACAAAAATAACGTTGTAATTGAAAATGCTCATATTGGGATTTTATCAGGTGCAAGAAATATGGATCATTTATGTAATAGTGAAGCCAATCCCGACCCTTTTGATAGTGAAAAAGGGTGTGGGCTGATTCATATAGTAGCTGGAAATACATTATTTAGGAACAACGGAATTGGGATTAAACTACTTCCACGAGAACCACTAATTTCAATAGGAGCATTTTGGAGTGGAAATTTATTACAAAATTGTATTTTTGAATCCACACAATACTTATTAGATACAAGATATTCTGCCACATCTACTTCCCCCTACCCAAACCAACAAAATCCTTGGGCTGGTTATGCAAACGAATATAGTAGAACAGATGTTGGAATATACATTAACGGAATAAAAGGTTTAGACATTAGTTCCTGTACATTTGATAATATGCAGTATGGAATTTTATCTTACGATTCGAAGTTTAATGTTCAAAACAATTCGCATTTTACAAATATGATTTTTGGCATAAGATGCGAAAATACTTACAACTCTATTATTAACAATCACGAAATATCACAATGTTTCTTTGATGAAATTCCAAACTATATTAGTGCAGGAACAGTTCCTGATACCGAACCCGAAACTGCTGCAATATTTATTAAAGCCGGATATAATGACTATATACATAATAATACATTTGGGGATTTCTTGACTAACCAAAAGCTTAATCATTTTGGAATTGTAACATCAAACAGCTCTACGTTTGAAATTACCGAGAATGTTTTCAGAAAATTTAATCAAGGTGTTTTAACAAAAAACACAGGTATAAACGGTGGTTTTATAGGTGCCGAAAGTAATTCGATAAGCAATTGGAATGGAAATAGATTTACACATTCATGGAGAAGTATTACAACACAAGGTTATAATCCCAAGCTCAGGTTAAAATGTAATACAAGCGTTAACAATGATGAAAATATTGATGAATATGATGTAAATTATTTGAATACAGGAACTTTGGCAAATCAGGGGCTACCATCACCAATGGGGGGGGCAACCCAAAAACAAAGATATCCGGCAGGAAATGAGTTTTTTCCTGATTTAATTGATTATTACAAAAGAATAAGTTCAACAGATCCATATCAATACTATTATTACCGACATTCAGGTCCTGAGGCTGTAATCCCATATATTGACGAATATAACGAAGCTTTGATACATGTAAATAGCACAAATGCTATTTTAAAGATTTCAAATGCCTCAGCCTGTCCCGATCCATTTTGGGGACATATTGTAATAGGTGAAGAAATTCTATTACCTCAACTCGATATTACCCCAACTAATCAAATTATAACTTATCCTTTTAGCATTGTTGACAGTTTGCAATATGCAAGCGATAGTCTAAGTTTAGTCAGGGTAGATTTAATCCAAAATCTTGATAATGGCAAAACTATTGAATTGCTAAATGATATTTATGGTAATACAAATCAGGGCAGACTCAAAAACAAGCTAATTTCATGTTCTCCTTTATCTGATACTGTATTATATGCTTTAATGTCTGAATATCCGCTTTCGCATGGTAATTTTAAGAATGTCATGTTACTTAATTTGCCTGTAAATCAAAATCTGGAGTATTTGTTATATACTATACTTACGCAAATACCCTCAGGAATAGCAAAACAAATGTTGGAGATGCAAGCATATAATCCTTTTGCTATTACACCAGGTAAGTTGGAACAAGAAATAAAAGATATAGAATTAGAAAAACAGTTGTTGCTAAACCATTTTATAAGATTGCTGACAGATACAACACATTACAGGTCTGAAGATGCAATAAGGCTTCTCGAAACTGAACACAATGTAGTAGCAGATAAAATTCTTGCAGGAACCTATATTTCCATTAATGAATATGAGTTAGCGACAGATAAGATTTCTGCTATTCCTTATGATAAAAAAGAAGATCAGGATTTTAAAGCACTGAATGAATTAGTCTTATCATATTTAGAACAAGGGAAATCTCTATATGAACTTAACAGCACTGAACTTGAATTTATACGTGAGCTTGCTTATGCATGTCCGTTAACACTATCAGGAGCAAATGCTCAGGCAATTCTGTCAATGCTTTTCCGCGAGGAATTTGAGGATTGTCCACCGCCCATGGGCACAAAAACAGCAAATATTTATGATGCTCATCTTAATGCCCCTGAAGATACGGATGAATTTGCTTTAGGTGATAATTATCCCGACCCTGCTGATAGTTACACAATTATTCCTTATACCCTTGAAAACGAAAATGACGGGGTCTTGGAAATCTCGGATGCCTCAGGTAAAAATTTTGATACTTATAAATTAAGTACTAATGAACATGAATTCAGACTTAATACTCAGGCACTTGTTCCCGGAATATATAATTATACGCTAATTAATAATAATGGAAAAACTGAAACGAAAAAGTTTGCCATTTATCGTTAATTTTAAATCTATTTTGTAATAAAGCATAATTAAATTTTATGAGAAAAGCATTAGTTTTAGCAGGTATCTTAAGTTTATTATTGTTTAATCTGAATTTGAGCGGACAAACTTGGCATACGTATTTTGGAGATACTTTGCATAATAATGATGTGTGTCCTAATAATTGTCCATACATTGAGGGCTTTTTAGTTGATGGAGATTCATTGTTTATTATTGGTCCTTATGGCTATGCAGGAGAATTGTTATTAAGAGGAATATCAAAATGGCACAATTATCAGTGGTATAATCTTGGAATCACATATACAAATGATGACATGCACTGTTTGATAAAATACGATGATAAACTATGGGTTGGAGGACACAGTGGATGGTATCCGAATTGGAATTTTGATATTTCGTTTTTATCATGTTGGGACGGTAATTCATGGACTGGTCCTTATACTACAAAACCAAACGGGGCTGTTTTTGATTTAATTGAACATAACGATACACTGTATGCTTGTGGTAGGTTTTCTGAAATTGATGAAGTTTACGGGTTAACGGTAAAAGCATATTATGATGGTGAATGGATAAATATTGGAAGTCTAAATGTTAATCAGGGTAGTTCGTTAGAAGTATTTAACGATGAACTTTTGCTTGGAACACAGTTTACAGGAATTTACAAACATACCGGTACTACAACTTGGACACATCTGCAAGGAAGTCCTGACGGATATATCAATGCTATGACAGTTGATACAATAAATAATCAGTTATATATTGGAGGCTCTTTTTATTATGTTGATGACACAATTCTCGCTGTATGTGTTGCTATGTTTGATAGTTTTAAATGGCATTCTCTTGACAATGGTGTTTATGGGGATGTATATTTTAAAGCAATGGCAATGTACAGAGGAGACTTATATATAGGTGGCGTTTTTGATACAACAGTTAACGGGTTAACTGTTAATCACATTGCTCGTTGGGACGGTTACAACTGGCATAGTTTGGGTAATGGGGCAAATGGCTCAGCTAGAGCTCTTACCGTTTTTAAAGACACTCTAATAGTTGGCGGAGGATTTTACGAAGTCGGGGATTCTCAGCGTGCCTTAGGCATTGCAAAGTGGCACATGCCCGATAATGGATGCGATTATTTACGCCCGCTTATATATGCTTACGAGAATTTTGGCAATGCAAAAGATACGTTTTACTTAAATAATGGAGAGGCAGAAGTGAAGTTTTATAACAACAATGCTTATGTAGACTCATGGGAGTGGAATTTTTCTGGTCTTGGTACTGCTAGTGTGAAAGACCCAATCTATACTTTCACAGAGCCAGGTGAGTATAACATATATGTAACAGTAACGCAGGATGGTTGTATAAAAACAGCAAGCAAAACAATTTATATCGAAGATACTTCCGGAATAGGTTTTACGCAGCAAAGTGATATTCCTAAAATGCAGCTTTATCCAAATCCCACTAATAATGATTTTACAGTAAAGATTTATCTTTCGTCATATAAAAATGTTGAATTTAAAATTCTCGGCACAAATGGCGAATTAAAAGAACAGATTAAAATTGCCGGCGAAACCACGGTTATCTCCACCAAAGGCTGGGTCCATGGAGTTTACGTTTGTAATCTTTTTATTGATGGTAAACTGGTAAAGGCGGAGAAGTTGGTGTTTGAATAAAACAATAATTGGGCAATAGGCGTTTATACTTACGGAATGATTGTAAATGGTAAACCTATTGAATTTAAGAAAATGATAATAAATTAATAAACCGTCATTGCGAGGTAGTATGCAGTACAACCCCACCGTCATTGCGAGGGCACAGCCCGAAGCAATCTGCCCTTACGGTACGAGTACCATTCAACAGATTGCTTCGGGT
>JAVEPM010000123.1:0-6515 GCA_034008115.1 Methanolobus sp. | reverse complement strand
ATTATACCTTGCAGTTATGTAATTTATTCTTTGATAAAGTTCAGCCATTAATCAATCCTTCTGTTATTGAAAAAATCTTAGAAACTGTAAAAACAACACTCGAGTTGAGCTGTAAGAGTATTGAAGACTTAAAAATTTGGTATCAAACTCAATTCATCAAAGTTCTAAAAGCTGAAATTGCAAACCAAACTATCGCAATGGACTATCAGATATCAGACCTAAAAAACAATATGAATCAGCAATTCAAAGTGTTGCCATATGAAGAGCTCGTTGAATACTGCCAAAAGCAAATGGATATTGTAATTGAGGACAGAAAAAAACTCACAAAATCATTTAGCGGTTTAGATGCTATTTCAGACATACTTGAAGAAACACATTTAAACAAACTTGATAATCTTGATTTCATTGATATTAAAAGAAATCTAAACGAAACCCTAGAACATTATAAATTCAAACTTGAACAGACAGGTGATAATATATCAAAAATCAAAAACATAGTAAGAAGTTTATTTGACATTGTCGGGAAAAAAGCTTTTGATAGAAAGCTAGAAGCATTTTTTTATCAGGTATTGGAGGAGTCACAAACAGAAAGTAAATCCAACAGAACGGATAGTGAAGATTCTCTTTTCTACTCAGTTGAAATTTCATTGCCTGATTTTGCTCAAACTCTTTCATTCTTCAAAGACACACCAGACAAATTTTTATATCCTGAATTTTATGAAAGCTTTGGTATCTCGAAAAATCAGAAAGCCGAAGCTGTAAGTCGGAATTTAAAGAACATAGAACTAGCAGCCAACAAAAGTCGAAAACGTCAAGAACAAGCGAGAAAAATTGAAGGTTGGTTTAAAAACCTGAAAGAACAACTTTCAACAAAAAACGAGATTAACTACTCCGCATTCTACATAGAAATGCTTTCAAGTGAGAATGATGTAGAATTGGCTATAAAAGGAACAGAACACATCCTCAAAAAACTAAGACAAGAGAATTTTAAAATCGAGACATCAAACGATTTTACCATTGACCTTAATAACCCAAATAATTCAATATGGAATATCAAGATAAAGAAACAGAAACAGTCCTTGAATTAAGGCAAGACAATATTGATGGTTTTGCAAAAGCAGATCACTATTTGCGTTCGGGTGTTCATATTCAGAACTACAAATCTCAATCAAGATTATTTCAGTTTATAGAGGATAACTATCCGTTTCTAAACTCATTCTATGAAAAAATGTATCGAGCAAAGCTTTCATATTATCAAAGTATAAATGGAAAGTTCTATTATCTTGATTACTTTGATGAAGTAAAAAGTAAGTTGAGTAAAGAAAGTCTAAAACAAAAACATACTTTGTTTGCAATCTTTCTTTATATGCTACACCGAATTGAAAAGAGATTTTCTACAATACTTTCCAAACAGGAATTGATTGATGCTCTTAATAATAATCACAAGATTAAACCTCATATACACCGACTGTTTTTAGGAGCTGAAAAGGAAGACACTACACCAACTCAAAACACGCTATATAGGTGGGTTAATGAAAGTTTAAGAGAGTTAGAAAAATTAGGTTGGGTTCAAACTTTAGAGGAAGATAACGAACAATTTGAAATACTTCCATCACTTGAAAGAATTGGGTTGATTTATGCAGATGCCATAAACAACATTGAAGAAATAAGAACAAATAATGAGTAATAATTAAGAATGAATTATACAGGCAAAAAATTTCCTAGGGTCTATTCCATATCGACTGTTGGTGTAACAAGACATAACAATACTGACTTGTTGGTACATCCATTACGAACAGATTTTACAGGACAGAGCGGAACAGGTAAATCCCTCATAGCTGCCGATATTCCACAGTTAATTTTGACCGCAGGTAAACACTACAAGTCAGCAACTTCGTCAAATGACCCACGAGAATACAACGAACTGCCTTTGAAAAAATTGAACTTTGCTTATGCCTTTATGAACATTGAAGTTCAAAAAGGCAAGTTTATTGCAATTGGGGTAATGATTAAACGCTCTCCAAAACAGCTTATCCCTTTCATCATTCAGGCACAAATGGGAATTGATTCAGAAAAAAACACGAAATTTAAGCCCCTTGAAAGAATTATACGCTTCAAAGATTTTTACGAGAACGGAGAAATTTTAACTCCTGAAAACTTTCAATACAAGTTTGATAAACATCAGATTTATCTAACAACTTTTTACAACAAAAGTGCTGCCTATCATAAACTTCTGAATATTAACAAGATATTGCATATTGATTTAAGCGAGGATGACAATTTACGGAAACAATATGCCCACTCACTTCAAACTCTTTCAAGGGGAAAAGAAATTGCTACTGAAGGTAATGCTTTCAAAAGGTTTCTTTTTACCGAGGATGATTTAGTTGCCAAAAAATTCAAAGAACAGTCAAAAGCAATTGAAGATGACCACCGTAGATATGAACAAGAATGGAAGACACAAAACACATTGTCAAAGAAAAAAGCTGTCTTAAACGAGTTGCTAAATTTGAAGAAAACAAAAGTTGATGCCTTTGAAGATAGACTTACAAAAGAAACCACACATTTTCACCAACAATTCAAGCAAAGAGAAAAGCAATTAAAAAATGCTATTGAACAATGCTTTGAAACAGAACTTGAACTAATAGCCCTTAGCGACCGAAAAAATGAATTAGAACTTGCAACAGAAAAAAAGGAAATAGACACTCTTTTAAGAAAGTTTAAGGAGGAAAAGAAGAAATACAAAGAAGCAAAGGCAGCTAATGAAGAAATTCAAAAGCAATTGGAGACACTTGAAAAATTGCTAATTGAACTTGAAAAACCTTACAAAGAGTTAGATGATAAAAAAAGGAAGATAGAGTCTATTGAAGCATTAATCTATCGTCACACATCGACAGAAGAAATTCAAAGGAATTTTGAAATTCAGCAAAAAAATATACTTCAAAAAGATAAACTGAAAGAACTTGATACTTTCTTACTAAAGTACAACCTGAAAAATGAGTTTGAATTATCTCATTTTTCAAAATCCTTCAAGACCGCAATCGAATTTTATTCCCAGCGTAAACCTGAAATAAAAACGGAAATCGAGAACATACAAAAATTAAAGGACATTATTAAAACTCAGGATAGTAACTCCTTTGCAGGTTGGGCAGTAAAAGAAGAAATAAAATTAAGTCAGTTACAAGAATCCGTTTTATTCTATTTTGCAACGAATCCAACCAAATTTGATGAGAAAGAACACTATATTCCTTCTCCTAAAGATTTTATTGAAGCTTTAAAAAATGAAGTTGCAGAAACTGAAAACACTTTTGTTATAAATCTTTCAGGGCTTCATTTTCATATCAAGAAAAGACCGTCTTATATTTTTGAAAACCCTAAACAACTGAAATCAGAAATTGAACGAATTGGAACTCATTACCAAGGGGAAATTGACAAGCTAAATCAGGAATTAAAAACAATTGAAAGTCTTGATAATCTATTCTCAAAAGAGTTGTCTTTTTCAGAGGAACATTTAAATGCTTATCTAAATAGAAAAGAAATTCAAAACTTCATTGAGGATTCTAATTTGAAACTGACAAGAGAGCAACTTGAAGAACAAATTAAACTTTATGAATTGGAACAATCACTTCCACAAGAACAAAAGATAAAGACACTTTATAAACCTGCGTTGGAGAAGTATTCAGCACAACTGAATTTGCAGACAACAAGCAAGGAAAAACAAAACGTAAACACGACAATACAATCAAATGCTCTTACATCGGTAAAAGAATTCAGAGCCAAATTTTCTGAGAGCATATATAATCGTAAGCGTTTGATGATTGAACAAACTGCAAACGAAGCAAAGCTTATATCTTGGAAAATAAATCTTGAATTGCCACTAAAAAGTGGTAATGAAACTTTTCTCAATCCATTCAAAAATAATCAAGAAGAGAAAACTTCAAAGTTTAGAAATAGGTATAAAAATGAAACTAATATTCAAGAGCTAAATCGACAAGCAAACGACTTGTTTCAATCTAAAGGAAAGGAAATTGGCGAAGTTGAAAGCTTTAAATCAGCTATACCTTATTTGTCGCAACAAGCAGAAAACAGAGCAAAAGATTATAAAAGCTATTTCAATGTAGATTTCAATACAAACAGTGTTTTTGAAACAATTTCAGAAGAAACTCTTAATGCCATTAAAGCAAAAGAGATTAGCACAAAACAAGTTTATGAAAACAAGTATTCAGAAACTTTAAACTTCTTTTCAGAAGAATTAAATGGAAACCCAATTTTGTTCAGTCATAATTTCAATTTAAACACATTAATTTTAGAACTTATACCTCACGAAATTATCTCAAACAAAGATGACCCAGAAAAATCATTAAAATCTGACATTGAGAATAAACTTGCTTTATTAAGTCAACAGATTATGGAGTTGAGTAAAGAGGAAGCACGGAAAATTTACGATACAGTGAAAGAATTGAAAAGAATTGTTAGGCAACAAACAAATTATCTTGACTATGTAAAGGCGGTTATTTCAAATTTCAAATTGGCTTCTCATAATAAGGTTTTACTTGAATGGAAAGATTCTAGCGAGTATAAGCTTGAATGGATAGATGCATTATATAAAGATATTTCAGAAGCTAATTTTACAGACAATCTTTTTGGAGAAAAAACAAAAATTAATGCACAAGAATTACTTGTAATTAATTTTAAGAAATATTGCAATACAAAATCAGAGGTAAAAGCAAACGATATTCTTAATCCGTTCAACTATTATGAAGCATCGGCAAGGATTGTTGACCCCAATGATGAAAGAAGTCCAGGTAGTTCAGGGCAAACGTATGGAATGCTTGCATTACTTTGTATTGCAAAACTTTCAATAGTAGAAGGAAAGTCAAGAGAGGCATTTAATAGAATTGAACCCGGAATTAGAATTTTACCAATTGATGAAGTTGCAGGATTAGGCGAAAATTTTGATATGCTTTATGATATTGCACAACGCTTGGATTATCAGATTTTCACTATGACCATTACCGCAAACGATTTGACATTTCAGGAGGGAAGCCAAATTTACTATGAGTTTATCAAGAATGCTGATGAGAAGAATTTTGAATATAACGAAGGGATTCAAGCTTGTTTCTCAAAGGATGATTTAATAGACGATATAGAAACTCATTTTGATGATTCCATTTTTAGTTTAGAGCAAATAGCAAAATGATTCCAATTGAGACTCCATATAAAGTCATAAAATATTTGGTAAAACTTTCTGATGAAAAGACTTTACCAAAGAACTATGAGAATCACACTTTGATTCTACATTTTTTAGAAAGAGGTTACTTAACAAGTTCAGGAGATAGGACAAAAAAACTATCTAAGACTTATCATTTTGATAAACCATTTCAAGAATCAATTCTTCCTTTATATAAAAAATACAGTTCATTTATAAATAGACACCAAATAGAGAGTTTAGAAAACCACTATACAATTAATGATTTTGAAGCTTTAATTCTTATTGAAATTGATAAAGCACAAATTCTAAGTGAGGACTATTCTTTTCAGACTATTTTGACAAAGTATTTTGGGAGTTCTAAACACAGGAATGTAAATAGTATTTTGTCGGATGCAATAAAGAAAATTTTAAGCATTGACTTTTTCCCCGAGGAGGATAAAGACCAACAATATCTTTCAGTGCTTTATCCTAGAAATGAAACAAGATTTATAATCTTGTGCGAAAACAAAAACAGATTAAAAATCCAGAGACACGATTACATTGAGTTTTGGTATTCAGGTGGTAAAAATACTCAACAACTTCAATTCATACCCAAACCAAAATTTCCTATCTTTTATCTTTTCGATTGGGATTTTGACGGATTGAATATTTACACCGACATTAAGCGTAAATATTTAAAAGAAATTGAAGCTTTTGTTCCTGACAACTTTTCCTCACTTATGGAAAAACAAGAAAAAGTAAAGGAGCATCACAGTAAATGGAAAAACAAAAATTGTTTTCAGCATTTAAGCGATGGAGAAAAACAAATAGCAGAAATATTATTTAAAACAGACAGTATAATTGAAGAACAAAAAATCCTGATTAACACTACAAACTTATTACATAATGGTATCCATTGACAATTCAACGAAGTTCAACCCTATTGGTGGCACATTTGCAAAACCGCACAAGCCAACGCAGAAGCCAAGTTTTGCAAAAGAGCCTCCAAGCCAACGCACGACAAAACCGACACGAAATGACAACTAAACAAACGACAGAAAAAGAAGGGCGAAGGCATAACATCACCTATACGCAAGCAGGGGTTTCGTGCTTCGTAGGACAGGAAAGTGGTAAATTTAAAGTTCAGTTCTTCGTAGGAAGTTCAGGGGTTAAAATCCCTGCCTGCGCATAGCTGAGAACCGTGTGTGTCTTGAACAGCATTCGTAAGAGTGTTGATGCTTTACATCAGATGAGAGTAGGTCTCTCGGCGACGATTTTTAGGAGCAGTTGCCAAATCACCTTATGCTGCATTAGATGGAAACAC
>JAVEPM010000133.1:0-5759 GCA_034008115.1 Methanolobus sp. | reverse complement strand
TATTCTATGCTTCTCCTGGTGTACTTGCTATGCTTGATATTGCAGCGGTTGAAAAAGGCAATGCGGCTCTTGGATACTCTGAAATATTTGGAAAACCTGTTCTTACTTTCCGGGGTCGTCCGATTCGTAAAGTGAATGCTATTCTGGAAACTGAAGCAGTCATTTCCTAATCTTAAATAAGGAGAAAACTAATGATTCTTGATAAAAATGCATTGTGGGCTGATAATTTAGCCTTTGGTGGTACTCCGTCTGTAATAGATTTAGGATCACATGGAATTAGTCCTGGTCCTGGCGAACCCTTTGACTGTTTTATTCAGTCTACTGCTTCTCTTACAGGTTGTACTGGTGTTCAAATTCTTTCTCATGAAACTACTACTCCTCCGACTGATGTAGCTATGGAGATTAATGCTACTGTAGCTGAATTGGCTAATGGTGTTGAATTTAGGTTACCCTCTAATATTAAGAGGTATGTAACTGTAGCACTTATTGGTACAGTTTCAGCTGGATCTTATTCAGCGGGTGTAATCATTAAACCTATGGGAACTGCACAGTAAAAATAATAGGGGAGGTAATTCTCCCCCTAATTTTAAGGGAGTGAAAAATGAAATATCTGTCTAAAGTAAAATGTCAGGCACGAAATGACGAGGGTAAAATTGTTACATTTTCGGCAGGCCAAGTATACGATTTTAAAAAGCCGCCCAGTTTAGATAACTGGACTCCTCTTAAGGAAGTTGAAAAAGACGTTGATTTCAGAACAGCTACTTTGGAAATTTTAACTGCTACTGAATGGGACTATGAAGAGCTGATACAATTTGCAAAAGATGAATATGATGTTGACTTAAGTCATATCAAAGCTAAATCAACTTTGGTCAGAGCATTTATCGATGCTAGATATAGAGCCGTAGATGTCAAAGGTCTTAAAACTTCTCCCAATCAAATAGATGAAGGTACCAAATGAACCTTTCAGCTATAGGCATTTGTAATGCTGCTTTAAGTGCATTAGGCCATGATATAATTCGAGACTTTTCTGAAAATAATAAAAAAGCTCGAATGTGCGAAATTTTATACAATATAAATCGTGTATATTTACTTTCTGTATTTGATTGGCCTTTTGCACGTGGTTTTGTAAAGCTGCAAAAAATAAGTACTGACGAAGATTTACCTGCTTTACATGCACTTTATGCTTTACCTACTGATTGTATATACCCTCGAGATTTGCATCCTATTGAAATGCATTATCCTTGGGAACAAGTAGGTAAATCTTTGTTAATAGAAGAGCGGGATGAAGTATTTTTATACTATACTAAGGATATTGTTAATCCTGCTAGTTTTTCAATAGGTTTTAGTGCTGTTTTATCAGCTCTTTTAGCTTGGAAGCTTTCACAGCCTATAACACAAAACCAAAAATTAACAAGAGAAATGAAAGAAGCCTATTTTGTTATTTACGCTGAAGTATTACAACTTGAAGCTAATATAGGCTCTGAATATCGTCAGGCAGATGAAAAGCCTGAAAATGATACTTTTGTATATCCGCACGCACATGCCAATACATAGATTAAAACAAAATTTTACTACTGGTGAAGTTACTAGGCATTTAGCTATACGTACTGATTTTGAACGGTACATAAATGCTTGTTCTGTATTACAAAATGCTGTTGTATTAACTCAAGGGCCAGTAACACGACGACCAGGAACACAGTTTATTTTTGATTTATCATTAGTTGAGGATATACATCCAACTGATCCTCAATTACGATTAGTACCTTTTATATTTAATGAGACTCAAAGGTATGTTTTAATATTTTATCGAACTGCTACATACGGCAAAAAAATATTATTCGCGACTAATGACGGCTTATTAGTATATACTACATCTACTTACCCTACTATTACACCACCACATCTTCCAGGTTCATTAGTATCAGTAGAATTAGAAAGTAATTTTGATATACCAAATTTTGATTATGCACAGTCAGGAGACTATTTATTTATAGCTCAGTCTAAATTATCTCCTCGAGCTCTAAAAAGACATACACATGAATCATGGAGTTATTCAAAAATTAATTTTGTTAATACACCTACAGAATGGACTTATGATAATGGATTTCCTGAAAGTGTAGTATTACATCAACAACGCTTATTATTTGCGGGTAGCAAAAGTTTTCGGCAGACTATTTGGGGATCACAAGCAGGTGATTTTTATGATTTTGGACCTATAGATACTCAAGCAGTTCCTGCTGATGGTTTTGCTTTTCACTTAGATAGTGGCACGCAAAATAAAATCATATGGATGCATGCTACTCGAGTTCTAACAATAGGTACTTTGGCTAACGAATGGACTATAACAGGAACTGCCTCAAGTGTACTTGCAGCTTCTCAGATTCTTGCACAGCGACAAACAGACCTTGGTTCTGAAAAAATAAAGCCTTTTAGCATAGGTGCAACTACTTTATTTGTTGAGAAACACGGTCGGTCAATAAATGAGTTTACTTATAATTATACATATGATAGCTATGAAACATCAGATGTACTTGTTCTTGCTCCTCATCTTACTGAACATTATTCTATAGTAGCTTGGGCTTATCAAGCAGTCCCTCATAGAATTATATGGTGTGTTCGAAGTGATGGTTCTATTATAGCTCTTACTTACCAACGCCCTCATAAAGTCATAGGTTGGCATAGACATAATACATCTGGTCAATTTAAATCTATAGCTTGTATACCCGGTAAAACTCGAGAAGATGAAGTTTGGGTAGTTGTACGCAGATGGATTGATAATGAATATCGATTCTATCTTGAAAAATTATATCCTTATTTTTCTGGCGAAGAAGCAAGTGAAGGTAGATTTTTAGATTGTTGTGTCGAAGTATTAGCGGACCCTGAAATAGGACCTTTTGATACTATTGATGATTTATATATGTTCGAAGGTGAAACTATAGATATATTAGCAGATGGTGTTGTTCATCCATCTAGAACTGTAGTAAATGGAACTATTACACTACAAGCTAAGTATTCAAAAGTTTTATTAGGCTTTGGATATACTACTGAAATAAGACCTTTTGTTCCCGATATAAAATTTGAAAGTGGAACTGCCATTGGTCGTAGAGGACGAATAACAGATATTCAAGTATTTTTAGATAAGTCTTTAGGTATGCAAATAGGACTTATTGATGAGGACGGTAATGAAGTAGTTGAAACGGTTCCTTTTAGAACACCATTACATGCTACTGGTGAAGCTATACCTTTATTTTCAGGAATTAAAAACTTATCTTTTCCAGAAGGGTATGATTGGGAAATAGAATATTTTATTCGACAAACTCAGCCTTTACCATTAACTGTTTTAGGTGTGGTAGATAAACTTGAGGTAGAATCATAATGGGACCAGGAGCAGCATTAGCTATAGGCGCAGGAATTAGCGCCGCATCTTCAATATTTGGTGGCATATCTTCATCTAGAGCTGCACGAGCTCAAGCTGATAGAGCTAGACAATTTGCTAATTATAATGCTGCTATGCAAATTGAATGGGGACGCCAGCAAGCTACTGCAATTGCTGCTGCATCTATGTTCAATATGCAAATGGCTCTTATGGCCAATCAGTTTAATAAAGCTGCTACTGAAAAAATTAGTTCTTATAATGCTGATCTTATAAGAGCTGTTAGCGAGTATAATGCTAAAGTTTATGAATATAAAACGGCTGAAGTTTATGATGCCCTTGAACTTGACCAATTATTAGTTCATAATGAAGCACGACAGCAACAAGGGTCTGCCATAGCTCAATATGCGGCTTCAGGAGTTATAATAGATGAAGGCTCGCCTGCTACTGTATTAGCTGATATGCGTACTCAAGAAGAATTAACTAAATTTATTCTTGAGCATAATGCAGATACAGAAGTAACTAATCTATTAAATGCAGCAGCTAAAAGTAGATGGGAAGGTGAAGCTGAAGCTCGTCGAATTTTATTTGAAGGCCGAATGGCTACAATAGGTATGGATATAAATACTGCAGCTCAAATGGGAATGTATGCAGCTGATGGAATGACGCAAACAATTAATGTTCAAAATTCTGCATATATGCGTTCTGTTGAGATTATGTCACAAGGCCTACAACAAATGGATAACTTAAACTATGATGCAAGTCGTTATATGTTTAATGGTATCTTAGGCGGTATCAAAGAGGCTGCGCAAGGTTATTTAGCATATAGTTATTATAAAGTACCTGAATCATCCGCTTTATCTGAGTTCGGACCTTATTCAGCGAGCTATAAATTTCCTGGAAGTTCGGGTATAGGTACTGGAGGAGCCTTTTCTAATTTCTTTTATGGCCAAGGAGGTCCTAGTGGCTTCGCTAAATCAATATCTTCTCCAGGCACTAGTTTGTTAGGAGGCTTTTAATGGCGAATATTCCTTTAAATTATTTGGCCAAAGGCCAGCAAAAAATAAGTCAGCCAATTACACTAGAAGCTAGATCAGGTCTATTATCTAACGAACGTGCTTTTTTAAACTCTGGGCATAGAATAAGTATGCCAAATGTAGGTCAGTTTGCACAAGTTCCTTTTCTGGCCAAGGGAACGGATATTGGTAAAATGGTTGGGGAGCATGTTCAAGATTTTGGTCATATTGTTATAGAACATGCACTTAAGAAAGCGGACTTAGATGCTAGAATTACAGCAAAGGAAGCTGCAACAGAAAAACAAGCTGAATTATATGAATATTTATATGGAGATATTTATTCATCTCCTATGTTTAAAACAGGTAAAGATTTTACCGATATATACTCTACAGCTAGAAAAGAAGTTGAAAGTATATTAGCAGGAGGCGCTGAAGGATTATCTGAAGCTGCTCAACAATATTACGTTTCAGAAGTATCAACATTATCTCAGCGAACTCAAGAAAAATTAGCTAAAAGGGCTATTGAAGAAAATAAGACTCGCGCTGCAGATGTATTAACCTTTGAATATGAAAATCGTAAAGCTGCAGCTGTACCTTTATTCGGAGACGGAACAGCTTTTGTAACGGAAGTTTTTGATATTGCACAATGGCGTAGTAGTACTTTTGGAGAACCTATACCTATGGCAATGTCTACTGCATTTACAGAAGTTGTTACTGGTATATTAACAGGTACTCCTATTTCTGATATATCATTAGACCCTGAGGCTCTAGGGTCTAATGATGATATTAGAAGTATATTAATGGCCAATGATCCTTTAAACCTTCTTTCAAAAGAATTTGTAATGAAAGATGGAACTATATTAACATACGGTCAATTTATTGCAGGTTTACCGCAAGATGCTCAAATTAAAATTAATGCCGCCATTGATGCTCGTTTAGATAAAATTGATGCTGCGTTAAAACGACATACTTCAATAGTTGGTAATATACAAGCTTATGCAGAACAAAAATCATTTACTGAATTAATTCCTACTTTAACTGATCTTGTAAAACAAGGTCAAATGGGAAAGGTTAAACAATTAATGGCTGAGCAATCAGCAATATATGGCATTAGTGCTAGTAATAATATACAGCAATACGTTAATATGATAGGTGCTGAAAACGAAACAACTTTAGAAGGCCATATAGCTTTAGCAAGAGCACGGAATCAAAACCTTCATCCACGGTATTGGTCAGATTTTATCGCCTTAGAAGCTCAAAGAGACCCACGAGTTGTAGTGAATGGTGCAGATGTAGGGGCTCAGGCTAAAGATTACCTTCTTAATTTAGATTCTGATCTTGAGAAAGATATAAAACATTTACGAGAACGA
>JAVEPM010000122.1:0-6559 GCA_034008115.1 Methanolobus sp. | reverse complement strand
CAGCAAGATCGAAATTTTGACATTTTTCGTTAGGACAAGCAACATCAGTAAATTTTGGTTTAGGTCCTCGTTTTCCCATGATGAAAATATCTCTAAGTCATATTATATAACATCAACAGAATGATATTGGATTACCCCTGATTTAAATAGAACATAAAAATTGATTTAAATAGAACATAAATATAGTTTCTCAAAATAATTAAATCTAAATTGTTCTGGTGTCAGCCAAAGCTTATACATTTATAGCATCTTCCTTTTGCTCATTTAAAATTGTCATGCCCATCTTTTTTCCATCTTTTCACCGCAAAAAGGGCAGTGCACTTCCCCTTCTCTGCAGTCATTGCAAGGAAGGACAACTTTTTGGACAAATCCACAGTTATAGCACTTATAGGACTTGCTTTGTTGCACATTACTTGGTTTATTCATATTGCTCATACTCCAATTTGTTCTTTGATGTAGGTGCTGATAAAGTTATCCAGTTGAACAATTGAACATATCATATCTGACCGTTATACTTATTCTCAGGGACTCTTGTATCTTTATACATGGGATTCAAGATTACAGGTGGTTCTATCTACATAGACAATGTACCTGATTTTCTGAAGAAGCTAAGGTCTGTATCTTCAGATCACAATACTATCATTCAGGCAATGGATGCTGCTAAGATAGCAGGGGAAAAGCACCTTCTTTTTTCTGTCCAAAAAGCTTTGCGTGCTAAAGAAAACAATTGCTGTAGGGCACATGATCTGGGAATTGAAATAATGAGGTATGCATCAGGCAAAAAACAGATTGGTGAGGCATTTTCCATGGGTGTTCATGAAGGGCAGATGGATGTGGCATTTGTTGTACTTGGTGAAAACGAAGATGTTGAACTATCTGTCAGGGCATTAAATAATTTTATCGAAGAAGCACCTGTGATGGATTATACCAGTTCCAAAAGGCCGGCTTTGATTGAACAGTTTTCCATAACAGAGGAAGAAATATGGGCCGCAGGTGAAGAGATGATCCCATTCCTTGTGATGGAAAGAGTTGCTTTGGTTGATATTTTAAAATAGATTGAGACATCAATCCCGCGAAACTCTAATATAGAAACCATTAATACATGTGTCATTAAATTCTTTATGATAATAAACAATTCAGGAAATGATAATAATGTCTCATCCTAAAATCGCTGAAGAGATGATGAAGTGTGCGGGACCAATTGAGTGTTCCCTTTTGCCCAGGTTATTACATGTTACCGAAGCAGCAGCAATTGCAGCTTCTTACCAGATGGGCCGTGGTAATAAGAATTATGCAGATCAGGTTTCTGTGGAAGCAATGCGCAGAATGTTGAACTGTCTTGACATGAAAGGTACTATCAAGATTGGTGAAGGAGAGCGTGATGAAGCACCCATGCTTTTTATTGGTGAAGAAGTGGGAACCGGAAAAGGTGAACTGGAAGTCGATATTGCCGTGGACCCTCTGGAAGGTACTAACCTGGCAGCAAACGGAACCCCGGGCGCTATATCTGTAATGGCCATGTCTGAAAAAGGTGGGTTGTTCCATGGTCCGGATATCTATATGGATAAGATAGTGGTCGGTTCTGAGGTCGTAAAATATGAGAAAGAACACCCAGATGAAAAAATAGACCTTGATGCACCAATAATCCAGAATCTTCAGATCGTTGCAAAGGCTCTTAACAGAAGTGTGGATGAGCTTGTGGTTGTTATCCTTGAAAGGGACAGGCACAAAGCTAAAATAAAAGAGATAAGGGAAACCGGTGCCAGAGTGAATATTGTCACAGATGGCGATCTCCTTCCTGGAGTGGCAACTGCTATTCGTGGTTCCGGCGTACATATGGTACTTGGTTCTGGTGGTTCAGGAGAAGCCGTGCTTACAGCAGCTGCACTAAAGATTCTTGGCGGTAAGATTCTTGCAAGGCTTGTTCTTCCTACTGTGGCTAATGGTGCTTCACCCGAGGATATTGCGAAGGAAAAGGCTGAAAAAATGTCAAGACTTGAGAAAATGGGTATAACAGAAGACAATATCAACGATGTATTGGATACTGAAAAGCTGGCACCTGGAAAGGATATTATTTTTTCTGCCACAGGTGTAACACCAGGTTTGCTGCTTAGGGGTGTCAATCTTTTCGGAGATGGTGACTCAAGGGTTCACAGTATTACCATGGGTAGCTCGGGTGTTGTCAAATTTTCTGATACGATCTATATTCATGATACAGAGAAAACTCCTCTGCGATTTGTGTAAGTTTTCGTCATCTATAAAATGAAAGTACATGTTTTATCTTACGGTTGTTCTGCAAGTCAGGCATCAGCTGAGATAATGAAGGCAAGCATCAGAGATAGCGGACATGAACTTGTCTCTGAAAAAGATGCTGATGCAGTTCTTATCAATACCTGTACTGTGAAGTATACAACCGAGCAGAAAATTCTCCATAAGATTCGGGATTTTGGTGAAAAGGGTATAAAGGTCATAGTTTCTGGCTGTATGCCGGAAGTTCAGCTTGATGTTATCATGCACCAGAATCCTGATGCCCATATATTAGGTGTGAATTCTATATCTAGGGTGGGTCAGATACTTGATTCTATCAATTCAGCAAATGGCAGTGTAAAGGTTTTTCTTCAGGAACCCGAGGGTTTTCAAAGTGTTCCAAGGATGCGTTTTAATTCCAACATCCATATCTGTCAGCTATCCCAGGGGTGTAATTATGCCTGTGCATATTGTATAGTTACCATAGCACGCGGTAGTCTACGTTCATTTGAACCGGATGAGCTAGTTGCTGATATAAGAAAGGCTATTGATGATGGCTGTCGTGAGGTATGGCTGACTTCACAGGATAATGGCCAGTATGGAACTGATAAAGAGGTCTTGCTTCCTCAACTGCTGGATATGATATGCAGTATACCTGGTCAGTTCAAGATAAGGGTTGGAATGATGAATCCTTTTTCTGTGACGCCGATTCTTGATGATTTGCTTGACTCTTTTGAAGATGAGAAAATATACAAATTTCTTCACCTTCCGATACAATCTGCATCAGATGATGTCCTAAAGAACATGAATCGTTATCACTTGATATCAGAGGCAAATACCATTGTTGATAGTTTCAGGTCAAGATTTCCGGACATGACGATTTTTACGGATATCATTGTGGGTTATCCTGGTGAAAACAATGAAGATTTCAAAAAGACAGTTGAATGGGTGAAAGAGTATAAACCGGAAAAGGTAAATATCTCCCGTTTTACTCCAAGACCGCATACAAAAGCATGGGGCATGCGAAAGCTTGATTCACGTATAATCGTTAACAGATCCAATGAGTTGCACGATGTTTGTGAGTCTGTTAAACTTGGATCAAGAGATTCTATGCTTGGCAGAGAAATCGATGTTTTCCTTTCAAAGCCTGCAAAAGAGAAAGGTATGATGGCACGCACTGATGCATATAAACCGGTGGTGATTCCGGAATGTTCTCTTGAACCAGGAATTACCTGTTGTGTGTACATCTATGATGCAACACCTGGCTATTTTCTGGGAAGGCTTGTAACTTAATTTAAGGATCCTTTTTTTGTAATCTTTGTACTTTATCAAGTATCTTCTTATCGTATAATTTCACGATATCACTGCGGGTTATTATTCCAAGTAGTTTTGTCCTGTCAGTTTTTAAGACAACTGGAAGCCTTCCAATATCTTTTGCAGCAAGACGTTTTAATACTGTATTCAGGGTTTCATCTGGATATGCTACTACAACGTTCTTGTTGCATATCTCACTGACTGTCTTATCAAGTTCGTCAAGGCCCACTTTGTCCCTGACATCATCAAGTGTGACTATACCAGATAGTTTCCCGTTTGAATCAAGCACCGGGAATCCTGCATGGCGGCTTGATTGCATGAGAGCTATCAATGCATCTACTTTCTTGTTCTCCGATATCGTCTGAACATTGTGTTTCATTGCATTTGTAACCAGCAAGGATTCCATGATGTCGATTTCCCTGCCTTTTCTGATTGTGAAGCCCCGTCTGTGTAATCCTTCTGTGAATATGGATTCGGAGTTAATAGAACTTGAAACTACATTGCTGACCACACATGCAAGCATTATTGGAAGTATCATGTTATAGTTACGTGTAAGTTCAAAAAGAATGAGAATCGATGCAAGGGGTGCCCTGCTTGTTCCTGCGAATACGGCTCCCATACCTACAAGGGCATAAGCACCTGATTCTGCTGTGAACATTGGAAAAATCCCGTGGATTATGGAGCCGTAAGCTCCACCAAGCATTGCACCTACAAAAAGCGAGGGTACGATGGACCCTCCGGACCCGCCAGATCCTATTGTGAAAGAGAATGCGATGATTTTCAGAACAATGAGTGCCAGCATGAGTTTCAGTGCCAGTCCGTTGTTCAGGGCATCTGTGATGGCATCGTATCCTACGCCGAATATCTGAGGGTAGAAGAATCCTATCAAGCCTACAAAAAGTCCACCAATTGCAGGTTTGATCACCGGGTGTACGCTTAGTGAAGCAAAGAACTTCTGTGTTCCAAAAAGGGTATGCATTAGAATTGCTGATACGACTCCGGCTAACACACCAAGGAACAGGTAAAGGATGGATTCAAAGAGGGGACTTACAAGTTGATATGATGATACTTCTATTGTTCTGACACCAAATATCACACTTGAGACCAGTGTTGCAAAGACTGCAGAGATGACAATGGGTATGAATGAACTTGCTTCAAGTTCACCAAGTATTACCTCTACAGCGAATACGACTCCTGCAAGAGGTGCATTGTAGGCAGCGGCAATTCCGCCTGAGGCTCCGCATCCTATCAGTACCTTCACCCGGTTACCATTGATCTTGAATATCTGTGAAACCAGAGATCCTACGCCTGAACCTGCAAGAACCACGGGTGATTCTTTTCCAACAGACCCGCCGGAACCAATAGATACGATAGATGCAAGGACTTCCAGGAATGCATTTCGTACTGACATTCTCCCGCCGTGAAGGGCAGTTGCCTCAATGACCTCTTCAATGTCATAGCGTCTGGTATGTATGAACAGGTGAACTATTATACCAACGATGAGTCCACCAAGGGCAGGCAGGAGTATTATGAGATAGCCGTGAGATTCTGGAATTATTCCGTGAAACGTGTTCTGGCTAATTTCCAGTAAAATGTCATAAAAGACGATGGTAAGGCCTGTGAGAACACCTACAATAAGCGCCAGGGAATTGGATATCAGCGATTCTGTATGTAACCACTGTAGCAAATTTTGCTTGAGGCCATTGAAAGCTGTTTTTACATCCAAGAAATTTCATCTCTATCTCTATTACTAGTTGGCAGGTTTAACATATCCATAATAGATATATTTTGTGAATTGCCTGTGTATAATCTCATGTTTGTATTCATTGATTTTTATATCGCAAAACAATTAATATAAATTTATAAATTCATCGGAATTAAATAGTTTTATAATATATTATTGTATAATTAATGTCTGTGGAGTAATGTGGGGGCATCAGTAGTATTACTGTATGTCTGCTAAAGCAATAATTAGTAGTTGTATGCAGGAGTGTATACAGCTCAAAAAGATTTGACTATAGTCAGAGGCAGATAGCTGATTATTGTCAGGGGTGAGAGTATGCATCCTTTAATGAAAAACAGTAAACAAAACGGTGTATTGAATTATGTAAGGATATTATTGTCGATATCTATCATTCTTTCGACATTCAATCCTATCATGTTAGCTAGTGCAGCATCTGATAGCACAATTAGCCTAAGTTCTAAGACAGTAAATCCCGGTGAGAACGCAGATGTAGTGCTTTCTATAGCAAATTGCGAAAATGTCACTGGCCTGAACTTTACGCTGGAGTATAATCAGAGTGTTTTATCTTTTAAGGGTATTTCAGAGAACAAGAGTGTTGTCACGGAACATAATGTAAATGAAACACTTGGAACGGTTCATGTTCAATTAAATAACATAACAACTGTGGAAGCAATTTCATTGCTAAATATCACCTTTAAAACATCTAAAAGTGGTAGCTTTTCCCTGAGACTCCAAGAAGTAGAAATTATCAACACGAATAATTCATATGATCTTGATAATGTAAAAGGGACTATAAATGTTAATTCAGCACCGGAACTTGTTGCAATCGGTAACAAAGCAGTCAATGAAAATGAGCTTCTTAGTTTTATCATTTCAGCTACTGATCCAGATGACGATGATGTAACTTACTCCGCTGTAGGATTACCTGATGGAGCTACCCTTGATCCAACAACGGGTTCTTTTGCTTGGACACCTGAATTCGGAGATGCTAAAAATTATGATATCGAGTTCATCGCCACTGCAAATGGTCTTAATGATAGTGAGACCATTACCATAACAGTTGGTGATGTTGACAGAGCACCGGAACTTGCTGCAATCGGCAACAAGGAAGTCAATGAGAATGAATCTCTTAGTTTTATCATTTCAGCTACTGATCCAGATGACGATGATGTAACTTACTCCGCTGTAGGATTACCTGATGGAGCTACCCTTGATCCAACAACGGGTTCTTTTGCTTGGACACCTGAATTCGGA
>JAVEPM010000020.1:0-40485 GCA_034008115.1 Methanolobus sp. | reverse complement strand
CAAGCTTTTCCTGAATATATAAAAATAAGATTGATATTAATTATGTTTGAAAAACGCTATCATGCAAAATTGTTCAAAATGGAATTATACCTGCGGAATGTGAGTGATAATATTCATTTGCTTAGGATTCTTTTTAGCAAGCTTCATGAATTTCTTATCAGCAAACTCGGATACAACAACGCAATACTTTATTATGTTTACTCGTAGCGTTCAGAAAAATCACTTACATGGACAAATTTACCCTTCCTGATATTGTCAAGTTTTTTCAAGTATTCCTGACTTGCTTCCGGTTCCTCGGATATTACACTTTCCATGAACATCTGTACTTGTTTGCTCATGCTCATACCATGTGATTTACACAGGGCAGAGAACTCCTTATACGTATCTTCATCCACATTGAATGTCTTTAATACCATTGAGATCACACCATTTATTTAATGTTTAATAACCTTATTTAATGTTTAATAACCTTATTTAATGTTTAATAATCTTATTTAATGTTTAATAATCTTATTTAATGTTTAATAATCATTTTCATCCCCCATACAGATTAAGTTTTTTCAATTAATCATAAATGATACAGGTTATTTAAGCATGATAGAAAGATTCTGCTTTAAATAAGCTGCAACGCAACATCTCCGCCAAAGGCGGCACAGTCCAACACCACTGAATAAAAGCAAATGAACTAACAACTCATACTAAACAAAAAATCAAAAATCACCTTTCACTCCAGAGAGTTGACGTTCATGAATTCATATTCAAATTATATAAATATTCAATATATTAAACCCACACAAAAACACTAAATCAATCCAGGACCCTATAACAGCACATGTTCATCTTCGGCCACATCGGTATAACCCTTGGCATATTCATGCTGCTTAAAATGCATCCTTCCTTCTCAAAGATACCTATAGACCTACGCCTGGTAGTCCTGGGTTCTATACTACCTGATCTTATAGATAAACCCCTCAAATTGTTTATCTTTGCAGATTCCATGAGCAGTGGCAGGACCTATGGACACACACTCTTATTCTGCCTGCTGCTATTTCTGGGTGCGATCTACCTCTGGAAAAAGAAAAATAACAGCGCTGTACTTGTCATTCCAGTGGCTTCCTTTTTACACCTCATTCAAGACCGTATGTGGATGACACCAGAGACACTGTTCTGGCCTTTAATGGGATGGGAGTTTCCCAGGGGCAGCTATTCCCCAAGTATAATAGACTATTTCCTAAACATGTTTTCAAGTTCATACACACCAGCAGCAGGTTATGTCTTTACTTCAGAACTGCTGGGTATATTGATATTGGGTATTGCAGGAATATTTTATATAAGAAAGTACTTCACAAAAAACCGTAAACTAAATTGTGAAAGCTGAATGGATTTATATAAACAAAAATTATTTAGTAACGTAAATATGGGCAGGACCATGCAAAAAAAAACATACATTCATAAAACAGCAAAGCTCTACGGATCAAGTAATCTTGGCGAAGGCTCGGTGGTGCTTGAAAATGTCGTCCTTGGATATCCACAGCACAGTATCCTTATGGAGATAAGAAAAGCCGGCATCGAAACAGATGAATATGAATTTCCAGGAACTACAATAGGGAACAATGCATTCATAAGAGCCGGTACTACGATATTCAGCAATGTCAGAGCAGGGAATGATTTTAAGACAGGACATAATGCCATGATCCGGGAGAATACCATAATAGGGGACAATGTACTCATTGGTACCAATGTCATAATCGATGGCAACATCAGCATAGGCAACAATGTCAGTATTCAAGGCAATGTGTACATCCCCACACATGTAAGCATAGAAGATAATGTATTCATCGGACCTTGTGCGGTGCTTGCCAATGACAGATATCCCATAAGAGGAGAGTACCACCCGGAAGGACCAATACTTAGAAAAGGTGCATCAATTGGAGCAAATGCCACCATCATACCTGGTGTTGAGATAGGAGAGGGAGCAATGGTGGCTGCAGGGGCACTGGTCACAAAGGATGTACCTGCATGGAAACTGGCAATCGGTTGTCCTGCAAAGATAGTTGATCTTCCTGAAAAACTGGAACTTTTAAATAATATATAAACCAGATACATATAAAGATATATTTACATTTACCTGATAATAGAGAACCGTGATATCATGATACCAATTGCAAGACCACAGCTCGATGATGCTGAGCTAGAAGCAGTAAGCGATGTGCTACGCTCAGGAATAATAGCTGAAGGGCAGCGTGTAGCTGAGTTTGAGCAGGCTTTCGCTGAATACACAGATACCGAATATGCAGTTGCAGTTAATTCAGGCACTGCCGCCCTGCATGCTGCTTTACTTGCTCATGGAATAGGCAAAGGTGATGAAGTAATCACCAGTTCCTTTAGTTTCATAGCCACTGGAAATTCAATTCTTTTCACAGGTGCAAAGCCTGTATTTGCAGATATAAAGGCCGATACGTTCAACCTTGACCCAAAGCTCATCAAAGAGAAGATCACCCCTGCAACAAAGGCCATTATGCCTGTGCATCTCTATGGCCAGCCTGCAGACATGGATGCTATGAGCGATATTGCAGAGGAGCACGATCTTGTTCTCATAGAAGATGCATGCCAGGCACACGGGGCCACTTACAATGGTAAAAAAGTGGGTTCGTTTGGTACCGGAGCATTCAGTTTCTACCCGACCAAGAATATGACCACCAGCGAAGGGGGTATCATAAGCACCAATGACAAAGAAGTGGCAGACAGGGCACGCATGATACGCTCACACGGTTCAAAAAAGCGTTACCTGCATGAGATGCTCGGGTACAACCTGCGCATGACGGACATCTCAGCATCCATCGGAATGGTACAACTCAAAAAACTTCCGAAGTACACATCCAGAAGGCAGCACAATGCAAAATTGCTAACGCAGAGCCTCAGAGATATCGAAGGGATACAATGCCCCACGATAAAAGATGGATGCAAACATGTTTTTCACCAGTACACTATCCGTACCCAGAATCGTGATGCACTTGCAGAACACCTCATGAACAAAGGAATCGGAACCGGCATATATTATCCCATACCCATTCATAGGCAACCATATTACAAGGAACTCGGATACAATGATAGTCTGCTGGTGACAGAGAAAGCTTCCAGGGAAGTGCTCTCCCTGCCAGTACATCCAGGTGTTACAGATGAGGATATTGATATCATAAGTACTGTTATCAGGGAATGGAGTGATTCAAAATGTTAAGGGTTGGAGTGATCGGTGCCGGAGCCATGGGAAAGAACCACATACGCATCTATAGTGAAATGCCGGATGTGGAACTTGTAGGCATCTCGGACATTGACAGAGAACTTGTGGAAGAACTTGCTGAGCAATACCAGACAAAAGCCTTTACAGATTACAAGGAGCTGCTTGCCCAGGGACTGGATGCTGTGAGCATTGTAGTCCCCACAAAGATGCATAGACAGGTGGCCGTTGATGCCATTGAGGCCGGTGCACATGTGCTTGTGGAAAAACCAATTGCTGATACCGTTGAAAATGCAGATGCCATCATAAAAGCTGCTAAAGACAAGAAACGTCTGGCAATGGTCGGGCACATAGAAAGATTCAATCCTGCTGTAATCAAGCTCAAAGAGATAATAGATTCCGGTCTGCTGGGAAAAATAGTATCCATATCCACAACCAGGGTCGGACCCTATAATCCCAGGATAAGGGATGTAGGCGTCATACTGGACATCGGTGTACATGACATTGACGTAATATCATACCTCTACGGCAGACCTGTTAACCAGGTATATGCTGTTGCAGGAGCAGATATTCACTCCTTTGAGGACCATGCCACCATACACATGCGCCTGGACAATGAATTTTCAGGACTTGTGGAAGTTAACTGGCTGACCCCGCACAAGATCAGAAAGCTCACAGCTGTGGGTGTTGATGGTGTTGCCTATCTTGACTATATCGACCAGAGCGTGGAACTTCACGATAGTAACTGGGTAAGAAAAGCAAAGATAGAGTCAAAGGAACCTCTTAAGAACGAACTCCAATATTTCATTGATTGTATTAACAAAGGAAAAAAACCTGAACCTTGTGCAACGGACGGAAAGCATGCTCTTAAAGTCAGCTTGGCTGCCATTAGTTCCTACAAGGAAGCAAAATTAATAGAGATTAAAGAGTGATGATATGAGCCAAAGACTTGAGAACATACTAAAAAAGAAAGGTGCCATCAAAAAGATAGGTGTCATAGGCATGGGATATGTTGGTATTCCTGCTGCAGCCCTGTTTGCTGATTCGGATAAATTCGATAAGGTATTAGGATTCCAGAGGGATTCTGCTTCATCGGGTTACAAGATAGAGATGCTTAACAGTGGTGAGAGTCCCCTTAAAGGAGAAGAGCCCGGACTTGAGGAATTGCTGAAAAAGGTAGTTGATGCAGGAAAGTTCGAATGTACACCGGACTTTTCAAGGATAGCCGAAGTGGATGCAATTACTCTGGCTATACAGACACCTTTTGCAGATTCAAAAGCACTGGAACCGGATTTTGGCGCACTTAAGGAAGGCATCCGTAATGTAGGCAGATATCTGCAGCCAGGTATGCTCGTGGTGCTTGAATCCACCATCACGCCTGGAACCACAGAAACCATGGCAAAGGAAATACTGGAAGAGGAATCCGGCCTTAAAGCAGGAGAGGATTTCGCACTGGCACATGCACCTGAGCGTGTAATGGTAGGCATGCTCCTTAAAAACATCCGGGAACACGACAGGATAGTCGGAGGGATCGACGAGCTAAGTACACAGCGAGCCATTGAACTCTACACTCCGGTCCTTACAAAAGGTAAGATCATACCCATGAGCTCCACAGCAGCCGAGGTTACCAAAACAGCCGAGAACACCTTCCGTGATCTGCAGATAGCCGCTGTCAACCAGCTCGCTCTCTACTGCGAATCCATGGGCATAAATGTCTACGATGTCAGAGCCGGTATCGACAGTCTCAAAGGCGAAGGTGTAACCCGAGCCATCCTCTGGCCCGGAGCCGGAGTGGGTGGCCATTGTCTCACCAAAGACACATACCATCTGGAACGTGGTGTAAAGCTGGGATCCGAAAAACTCGACTACCCCGAGAATACCGATTCCATCTATGTCCTGGCAAGAAAAGTGAACGATTTTATGCCAAAACACATGTTCAAGCTCACACAGGATGCACTCTCACAAGTTGGCAAAGATATCAAAGGCTCAAAGATAACCATCCTTGGCTGGGCCTTCATCAACGACTCCGATGATGCCAGAAACCCTCCATCTGAGCCATACTACGACCTGCTAACCGAAGCCGGTGCCAGTATAACAATACATGACCCCCACGTTCTGGAATATCCAAACCTAGAGATAGAAAAGGATCTGGAATCAGTTCTAAAAGATGCGGATCTTGTGGCTATTATGACTGCCCATTCCGAATACTTCAAGCTCAAACCCGCTGATCTAAAGGCATTAATGGGTAAAAGCAAGCCTGCTATTGTAGATGGCAGGAACGTTATCGATCCCACTGTTTTTATTGATGCTGGGTTTGCTTACAAGGGCATTGGAAGAGGGGATATGAATTAACACATTCTTTCAACCTTATCCAATGCGAAAATGCTAAAAACTAGAAATATTTGTGTAAAAAATAAAATTAGTGAGGGACCAAGGTTGATCACTCGCTTATGATCATACCGCTGTCCATCCACCATCAACACAGACGATCTGACCTGTCATATAACTGGAATTATCTGATGCCAGGTAAACAAGTAAACCATCCAGCTCACCTGTTTTGCCGATTCTTTTCAGAGGACATCGTAACCTAACATACTCTTCAAAATCCTTATCAGAAAGGAGGTCCTCTGTCATCTCTGTTTCAAAGAAACCGGGGCCTATGGCATTAACGGTTATCCCGTAGTCTGCCCACTCGTCTGCCAGTGCTCTTGTAAGGTTCACTACGCCTCCCTTTGATGCATGATAAGATGCGATCGGAGTTTGAGTATTTCCTATTTTACCAAACATGGAAGCTATGTTGATCATTCTTCCGTAGTTGTGCTCTTTCATCTTTCTTGCTGCATGCTTTGCAAAGAAGAATACCCCACGAAGATTTACGTGAAGCACTTTATCCCATTCGTCCTGGGTCAGATCTTCTGCCGGCGTTAAAGATGAGGTTCCTGCATTATTTACAAGGATATCTATTTTCCCAAATTCTTCAACAGTGCGATCAATTACATTTATTACTTCGTCTTCGTTTAAAACATCACATTTTACCACCAGACACTTTACACCGATCTTCTCCAGTTCTTCCTCAACTTGTTCTAACTTTTCAAGTCTTCTTGCAGTAATCGTAACATTTGCCCCGGCATTAGCTAATGCCTTGGCAAACTGAATCCCCAGTCCACTGGAAGCACCGGTTACAATCGCAACCTTGCCACTTAGATCGAATATATTAGTTTTCATATAATTACCCCCAATTTACTTAACTTGCTTTGTTTTTGTTCTTATTATCCTATATGATAATAGTGTCACATATTATGTTATATAAATATATAAACATGTGTACTTACCATATACATGCATGTATTTGCAGTATGTGTACGTTGAAATGAATTAAAGAAAATGACCGGCATGGAAAATGCCTTTGTCATTGACAGCAGGAATGTCATACATCCTGACATGTTTATTCCTGGTCATCCTTTCTCTTTTTTCGTTGAAGATTCACAATTACCAGTATGGCGAAAAGAATCTGGGCAATTGTCACCCCGATTCCGTTAGCTAACAGATCATGCAAACTAGCGGTACGTCCTGGTACAAAGGATTGGTGATATTCGTCCGTGATTCCGTAGATAACACCAAGCAGCACCGCAAAGATTGCCGCATATCTTCTCAATATAATGTTGTCAGAGTTTTTAAACGTAAGATGCAGTAGTAGACCAAGACCAAAATACAGGACTATATGGGCTACTTTGTCAATATTTCCATACGCATACTTCGCAATATCAATCAAAAAATCCATATTAAGATATGTTGCAATATCTGCCAACTCATACAAAATGGGTATTTTAAATATCGAAGAAGGAATATTTATGTCAGACTGGGAAGACAGATAAAATATGAATCCTGCATATAGTATAGTAAGCATGATGAAAATATTCTTCTTATTCTGAATGAAACCAAGTTTCTTAATCTGACTATAATCAAATGATAGTATGCGGGAAACTAAACTGAGCAGAGCCTGCAAAAAATAAAGAGCATGAAGAACCAAATAAGCAATATACCTGTTCTTGATTAGATTACGCATATGATCTTGCCTTTTTCGATGGGATTATAAAATATGTCTTGTTCTGAAATGATTGCAAAGTTGAAATTTCTATTTGGCCATTCTATTTGGCCATTTAACCTATGATATCTTCCAGACCATTGTAAAGTTCCATATCTGGCTTGAAACCTAGCTTCTTTGCCTTTGATATATCAGTGTAGCTGTCCTTTATGTCACCTGGCATCGGGTCCCTGTATTCGATATCCATGTTTTTGTCAAAGATATCCAGAACCATCTGTGCAAGTTCATTGATACTTGTGACCTTGCCGGTACCTACGTTGTAAACTTCACCGTTATCCCCTTTACCATTGACCAGCAACTGGATCATATTGACAACGTCATGAGCTGAAACAAAATCCCTTGTCTGAGTACCATCTCCAAAGACAATAGGAGCTAGATCATCCCTGACACGACTTATGAATTTGGATATGACGCCAGAATAGGGGTTTGAAGGATCCTGCCTGGGGCTGTATATATTGAAGGGTCTGATACAGACCGACGGCAGATCATAAGCCTTACTATACATACAACAATACCTTTCACCGCAGAACTTGCTGGCACCATACGGTGACATGGGATTTTGAGGGTGCGCCTCATCAATTGGAAGATATTCAGGATTTCCATAAACAGCTGCTGAACTCATGTAAATGAATCTTTCAATGTTACCGGCACGTGCGCCTTCAAGCAGGTTGAGAGTTCCAAATACATTGTTATCAGCATCAAATACCGGATCATCCATAGACTTTGCCACGCTTATCTGGGCTGCTGTATGGATAATGATATCATGTTTTCCTGCCAATTCTTTTGCTGCAGGTGATCTGATATCTTCTTTTATAAAATCTACATTGTCAGGAACTGAAGGTGTTTTTCCTGTGGAAAGGTTATCAAGGACCGTAATTTCATAATCATCCTGCATCAGGTCCACAACATAGCTTCCAACCTGGCCAATACCGCCAGTAACAAGAACTTTTTTCATGAATCTATGACTGTATGCAAAATATATTAAATTACTCTATAAAAAATAGTGGTGTGTGACTAAAAAGATATTTCCAAGCTCAGTGTAATAACATTAGAACCAGGAAGATAAGTTTAAAAGTCAGGCTAAGCCTTCGGAAACACTCCCAACTGTTGCACGTTGCATACAATGAAGGGTGCAAAACATTTCTTCACGAGCAAAATTCTCATAAACATATATAGGACTACCACACATTGAACATTTTTTCTCTACTAATTTCATTATACCACCTTAAATAACCAAAGACATAATTTACAAATCAAAGCATTGGTTATATAATGACAATAACCCAATTGCCATTTGAATATTGAAGATAATACTATATAAATTTATGTCTGATGCTGAAAATAATGCTCATAATGAGGTATTAAAAGTTAGAAAACCAGCATAAAAACTTATTATTTTTTCATTAGCTCCAGCATCTTTTTTGCCAGGAGCGGTTCTTTTATGAAAATATTGTCTAATTAAAAAGGAGTTTTTGTAGCTAATTAGACAAGCTCATATATTAATGCTGCATTATTTCAGATGGATAAAGTAGCACAATGGTTCAAAGACTGGATGAAGGCATGAAAGACAAAAAGATAAAAGGCATCATTTTTGATATGGATAATACACTTTTTGATTTTGTGAAAGCTAAAATTGCTGCCTGTACGGTCATTGTAGAGTACATTGGAACAGGCGACCCTCATGAACTCTTTTCTTATTTTCGAAGAGGGAAACATGGCTTTGAGGACATTGAGAACATCAGCGATTATCTTGTAGCATACAAAGTATACTCTCAAGAGAGATTTCATGAATGCTGCACAATATACGAGAGAGAGAAGATCAACACCATTGAACTTTATCCGGATGTGAAAAGGACAATGCTCGACCTGAAAAACATGGGGTTGGATATAGGCATTCTCACAGATGCTGAGAAAAAAAATGCTAGTGCAAGACTTAAAAAAGTTGCTTTGTGCGGATGTTTTGATTCACTTTTCACCTTTGATATGACAGGATGGAAAAAGCCCTCCCACAAACCTTTCATGCATGCGCTTGATTCAATGGGACTTGAGGCTCATGAGACTGTTTTTGTAGGAGATAGCCTCAGTCGGGATATTAGCCCTTCAAAAGAACTTGGAATGCTGACAGTCCACGCTATTTACGGCGACTGTAATCCTTCAGCCAGTAGCCAGCTTGCAGAAGAAATACCAGACCATGTGATTAATAAGTTCAGGGATCTGCTCACTATAATTCAAAATGGGAACACGTATTAATATGACAGAATATGACGTTGTTGTGGTCGGAGCCGGCCCCATTGGCTCTACGGCTGCAAGATATGCCGCAATGCATGGTGCACGAACACTGATGCTTGAAGAACACTCGTTCATAGGAAGCCCCGTTGGATGTACAGGACTCCTAAGTACCAGGGCAGTAAGCGAATGTGATATTGAGCCCTCTGATGATTTTGTACTTAATTCCGTAAGAGGTGCCTTTGTGTATCCAATGAACGGATCATGCCTCCCCATCGATGGTAAAAAGACGAAGGCATACGTTGTTTCCAGAAAGATATTCGATCGCCGCTTAGCTGGGATGGCACTTGAAGAAGATGTTGAGCTCTGCTTGAACTCAAGGGTCAGTGCTATCGAAAAAGCAGATGGAAAACAAAAGGTGTCAATAGTCCGAAATGGACAACCTGAAACCATTAAAACAAAAGTGGTCATTGGTGCAGACGGTGTTCGCAGCAAGCTTGCAAAGATGGCCGGGCTTGGAAATGTTACTAAAGTATTATCAGGGATACAGGTAGAAGTGCCTTACCGTTCAGATGACATTGATTTTGTGGAATTGTTCGTAGGCTCACAGGCACCTGGTTTCTTTGCATGGGCGGTTCCTGTGGACGAGAATATATCCCGCATAGGAATGGCAATTGACCCCGGACACAAAAATGCTGTGGTGGCAAAGCAGCTGTTAGATAAGCTGTTGACAAATAACTCCCACATTTCCTCAAGATGTAGCGGAGGAAAACTTGACCTTGTGATGGGAGGAATTCCACTTGGACCCCTTAAGAAGACATATGCGGATGGATTACTTGTAGTCGGGGATGCTGCCGGTCAGGTTAAGCCCACATCCGGCGGAGGAATATATACAGGCGCGGTCTGTGCCAAGATAGCAGGGGAAATAGCTGCAAAGGCTGTTGTTGAGGAAGATTATTCAGCGAATTTCCTTTCAGAATATGACAGGAGATGGCGGGCTAAAATTGGAAAGGAACTTGCCATGGGAATGAGAATACATCGGTTCATTGGTGGTCTTAAAGACAGTGAGCTCGATGAGCTTATAGGCTCAATGAACAATCCTGCTATACTTGACACCATAACACGTTATGGGGATATGGATCATCCCTCAATACTCATAAAGAAAATGCTACATCCTTCAAGATCGGTGCATATGCTAAAGGTCTTCCGTGCATTTGCAAAAGCGGTTATTTGAATGAGAACTGTTCAGTCTAATAGATGCTTACACCCTTTACAGAATCAAGTTTGAGCAATTCTTCCACAATGCTGCCTGGAACCTTAGTGTCTGTGATTATAGTGAGCTTTGGTTCAGTGACAAAGAAAGGATCATCTGATACTGCTTGTCTGATACTGATATTGTGCTGTGCTATAACTGTGGATACCTCAGAGATTATACCTTTATGAAAAGCATCGTCCGGAGAAATTATAACGACACCCTGACCCATAAGAGGTGCCACATCACGAAGGAAAGGTATGGATCTTACATTCTGGAAGATCTTCTTTAACAGTTCATCGGAAAGTATTACTTCGGTAGTTGAATCCACAACACGTCGGTCAACACCTGCTTCCCTGGCAAGCTGTGTATGTGCTATCTCTATTGTACCTGAGGTAACCTTACCCCCATCACTGACCTGAAAACCACGTTCAAAAAGAACTTTTAATACCTTTTGCTGGGCAGGGTATTTTTCGAACTTACTGAGTAATGTGCTCCACATATTAAGCATGTAATCATTTAAATTATAAAGATTTACGCTTAGGTTGATGTGCTGCAAACTAATTGGATATCAAAGAATTATGAAAGAAAAGACATTTTAAGTATGAGATAGTCTAAGGTAGTCTACAAATAATCTTTCAAAATAGACAATAATTCGGAATAAAATCACTTTCCAATGCGATTTTATAGTATCGACATTATCATTTCTACAATTATTCATAAACTCCGTTATTTTGACGAGTTAACCAAAGGAGGCATTAAATGAAAATATATAAGGATTATGACGATCTTCCAAAGATAAAATTGCCGCTTGGGCAGGAGGTTAGTATCAGCGACAGCACAATCAGGGACGGGGCACAGATGCCAGGTATCGTTATGAAGAGCCAGCAGAAGTTCCAGATATACAAATACCTGCATGAGATAGGTATCGAAAAACTTGAATCTTTTGTATATAATGACAGGGATCGCAAGGCTATCAAGCTCATGATTGACCAGGGATACGAGTTCCCTGAGATCACTGGTTGGGCACGTGCAACACCTGCTGATATCGATATGGTCCTCAATATTGATAGTATAGAAGAGACCGGCATTCTTATGTCAGTTTCTGATCCGCATATATTTGATAAAATGGGACTTCCAAGCCGTGAAGCAGCTGAGGAAAAATACCTCGATGCACTTCAATATGCAGTGGACCATGGTCTTCGTACCAGGGCTCACGTCGAAGACATGACCCGTGCTGATAATTATAATTTCTCTTTCCCACTTATTAGTAAGATAATGGACATTGACCCTGAATGTACCATACGCATATGTGACACCATAGGATTTGGTGTACCATTTATGGGTGTTGATGAACCGTTTGGAATACCAGCCATAGTCAAACATCTGAAGGAAGAACTCAATGTAAAGAATATTGAAACACATTGTCATGACGACTTCGGTCTTGCAGTGGCTAACTCCATTGCAGGATACTGGCACGGTGCCAACTGGTCAAATGTTACTTTCCTTGGAATAGGAGAGAGGTCAGGAAACGCGGAAATGGAAAAACTCCTCCTTTTCCTTGCAAGACGTGTAGAAGGATTTGAAAAATATAACCTTGAATCCCTGGTCGAGTTTGCAAAGTTCATGGAAAGGGAGATCGGTATTCGCATACCAAGGAATAAATCTGTTGTCGGGAAAAACGTATTTGCTCATGAGTCGGGCATTCATTCTGCAGGTGTCATCAAAAACCCCTTCACATACGAACCCTATCCACCTGAGGTAGTTGGCGGAAAGAGGATATTTCTCATAGGCGATTCCTCAGGTATTGAGGTATTAAGGTACAAGGTCCAGGAAACACTGAACGAGCTGATGGAAGTACAAATCGAGATCGGTAAAAATGACAAGCGTCTGCGGGACATCCAGGCAGACATACAGAAGCTCTATAATGATGAAAAGAGGGTTTCCTGCATATCTGATGAAGAGATCATGGCTTACGTAAAGAAATACTTCATGTTCGACCCAATAGTTAGCAAGGATATGAACCGCAACGACGATGATGATGAGAACGGCTACAATGAGCCTGAAACTACAGACAGCCCCGACATTACGAAAGTTCATATGCATGATATTATAGATTAATACGAAATCATGCAAACAAGCTATTGTGCTTGCAACTTATAGATATGGTGGAGATTTCCACCATACAATTATTTTACTATAAAAAAGATTACATGGCTCCTTCAGAATCCTTGATCTCAATTATATCCGCCACGGGAGCATTTCTTTTAACTGATTCTATTCCATTCATGCAAGCAGCTTTGCTCGAATATGCCTGGCTGGCTGCGATTATTTCTCCATTTGGAGCTTTTAGTCTGAATCTATAGTTTCCACTCTTGTCTATGAACACTTCAAATTTTGGCATCTTATCACTTTCTCCTTTAATGCAAAATTGGGAAAATATACACTAACAATATTCCCCCAATAGACATTATATGTATCTACTAAAAAAGTTTGTGATTTTATGCCCTCGTTAAATAGAGTATGTGCAATGCTTATATCCAAAATGAAAAAAGTGAAAACAGATTAACGAAAAAAAGAAAAGTGATGAAATGAATTATTTCATCTCAACTTCAACATACTTTGCAATTGCATCGGTCATCTGACTCATCTTAGCATTGCCACCAAGATCATATGTCAGGTATTTACCTTCTGTGATTACTTTTTCAGTAGCTGTGAAGATTGCTTTTGACTGCTCTTTCTCGCCAAGGTAATCAAGCATCCACGCACCTGCAAGGATCGTTGCAACAGGGTTGACCTTGTCCTGACCTGCATATTTTGGAGCTGAACCGTGTGCAGGTTCGAACATTGCGTAGTTGTCACCGATGTTTGCGGAGTAGATAAGTCCGATACTTCCCACAAGTGCAGAGCATTCCTCACTGATCACATCCATGAACAGGTTTGTTGAAAGCAATACCTTGTTGTTGAAGAGCTGTGGGTTCTTGATAAGCTGCTGGGCAATGTTGTCAATGTGGTATTCCCATACCTCAATGCCATCGTAATTCTTCCCAGCTTTCTCTACCTCTTCAAGGAAAAGACCGCAAGTCCTTCTCAGGATATTGCTTTTATGGATGGCAACCACTGCATCGTAGTTTCTTCTCTTTGCTTCTTCAAAAGCATACTTTGCCACATTTGCACTGGATGTACGTGTGATCTTTCGAATAGCTATTGATACATCTTCTGTCAGTTTTACTTCCTCACCAATGTACATACCCTCTGTTCCTTCTCTGACGCAGACAAAGTCCACATCACCGAGTGGCTTTGGAGTGTTTGGAAAAGTCTTTATCGGTCTGACATTTGCGTACAGATTGTATTTCTGCCTGATAGATACTGCCACACTTCTTGGTGCACCTACTATTCCAGGAGTTGTTGTAGGGCCTTTGTAACATGCATCTGAACTTTCAAGGAGCTCCCATGTCTCATCAGGAATGAGTGAATCTCCACCATTCTCTTCCCACCAGCTTGCTCCCGCATCACATGTAATGAATTCTACATTGCTGTTTGCAGCATTTGCTACCTTAAGCATTGCTTCTACAAGATCCGGTCCAACTCCATCGCCTTTTATAACTGCTGCTGTTTTAGTCATATTTTAACCTTCTAAATGATTATACAAATGATAGATAAAGAGCAATTTGCTTTGTTAACGACTCCATTATATATATGTCATACCCAGGCATAGGGCACAGCTCATTTCGAATTGATATACCCTGTGCTCTTTGCTAAATTTAATAACCTTAAGATAGTCACGGAAAAGATAAAGGTAAAACCAAGCAAAACAACTACAAGGACAATAGTCCTTTCTAAAGACAGATCTGTATAGAACAGCATAACAGAAGCAATGGATATAATGATCATCTGCCCAATCAAGGAAAGCAAACTGAGCCTGATATCCCTGTGCCTTAAGAAGATACCCCGATTCATCAGAGCATATTAGTATTGAAGTCATTTATAGATAATTACCCACAAAATTTGAATTTAACAACAGTATCATTTTACATAATGATAACATACATATCGATATGACACAAAATTTTCCTATCACCGACGAGCACATGCACATAGACCCACGAGCAAAGGGACTAAAAGCGGTCAAGGAATTCCAGAATAATGGGGGGACACACATTTTTCTTGTAATGAAACCAAGCTGGACCCTTGGGATCAGAGTTACAAAATCTGAGGACCACATCGCAGTCTTTGAAGAAACTGTTGGCATTTCCCGGCAGATAAATGAAACAGGTGTTACATCATTCCCCGTACTTGGAGTACATCCGGCGGAGATCACAAAGCTCACCGAGTATATGGATCTTTCAAAAGCTGTTGAAACCATGAAAGGCGGACTGGACATTGCAGCTGGCTATGTGGATAAAGGACTTGCTGTGGGACTTAAGAGCGGACGACCGCATTACCCGGTAAGTCAGGAACTGTGGGACGCTTCAAATGAGGTCATGGAATATGCATTCACACTTGCAGCTGATCATGACTGTGCTGTTCAGCTTCATACTGAAACTGTACAGGAGCCGGAACTTATCGACATAACGCAGCGTGCTAAAAAGACAGGCATCAAACTTCATAAGGTAGTAAAACACTACGCGCCACCGCTTGTCGATGTTTGTGAAAGACTTGGAATATTTCCCGGAGTGCTTGCAGGCAAAGGTGCCATTGAAGAAGCACTACAGCAGGGCACCCGCTTTATGATGGAAACGGATTATATTGACGACCCTAAAAGACCAGGAGCAGTTCTTGGACCTAAAACAATACCCCGAAGAACATTGAAACTTGCAGAACAGTTTGGGGAAGAACCATTCTGGAAGATCCATAAGGAGAATCCGGAACAGGTCTATGATGTTGATATTGAGCTTTAGAAGCGCTCAACAAGAATCATATAGATATCCATTACATTGGTGCCTGTGGTGCCTGTGGTAATCAGGTCACCTGTTTCCTTAAAGTAATCATAGGAATTGTTATCATAGAGCTCACGTCTTGCATCCATCTGCAGATTCTTACCCCGCTGAACAGTATCACCATCAGCAAAAGCACCAGCATGATCTGTAGTGCCATCATTGCCATCCGTACCAGCAGCAAGGAAAAGAAGTCCTTCAAGATCTGCGACCTCTATACCAAATGAAAGAGCCATTTCCTGACACCTTCCACCTGAACCTTTTCCCTTCATGGTAACTGTAGTTTCACCACCTGCAAGAATACATGCCGGGAGTTCCAAAGGAGTTCCTCTTAACCTTTCCTCTCTGGCAATAGCAGCGAAGACTTTAGCTACCTCCTTTGCCTCACCAACAACCGATGATGTAAGGATAGTGGTATTATACCCAAGAACAGAAGCTTTTTTTTCTGCCTCCTGAAGAGCAAGGGCATTGTTACCCACCAGATAATGAGTGGTTTTTTCAAAAACATGGGCCCCTGCTGCAGGAGTTTCATCTATCACACCTTCAAGACCATCCTCAAGCAAGCCACTTACAGCAGGAGATAATTTAAGATCGTACCTTTTCACAATCTCATGGAAATCGTCAAATGTGGATGTATCAGGAACCGTGGGACCTGACGCAATAACATCCAGTGGATCCCCTACAACATCAGAAAGGATAAGACTCACAGAATGCGAAGGATAAGCCATTTTGGCAAGTCCGCCACCTTTTATGGAACAGAGATGCTTTCTTATTGTATTAAGCTCATCAATTGTAGCACCTGCACGCATGATGCTATCTGTAAGCTTTACAATATCGGTGATAGAAACTTCTTTGCGTGGAAGTGTAATAAGCGCAGAACCACCACCTGAAATAAGGAAAAATATAAGGTCCCTTTCACCTGTCTGCTCAAGGAAATCATGAACGTACTGACCTGCAGCAACACTATTAGCATCAGGTATCGGGTGATCTGCTTCATAAACTTTCATCTTTGTAAGGGTATCAGCAAAACCATATTTGGTTATAGCAATACCACCTGTCAGGAAATCTCCAAGAATGTCTTCAATAGCTTTTGACATGGAAATTGCAGCTTTCCCAAAGGCTATGGCATATATGTTATCATAAAGTGAAAGGTCATAGGAACTGCCATTAATGCTAACAGTCTCGTTTTCTTTATTCATAGACCTGTAGATACAGGCAGATGGGTCTACTGCAGAAATTGCTTCTGATAATATAGAGTAAGCATCGTTTCTCATTTTTTCAGCCATATGACATCATCCATATTTAAAATACAATCAAGAATTGAATAATTCAGGAACGACTGTATGTTCCAATTAGTTCTCCATAGGCAATAACGTGACCTTCCATGGCATCTTCCACAAGAGTTCTATCAGCACCACTTTCAATGTCCAGCTCTAAGTCAAGTGCGTAGAATCTGAAGAAATACCTGTGGGTACCTGAAGGAGGACACGGACCGGCGTATGACACCTTGTTAGCATCATTTACCCCTTCTATACCAGGAATACTGTCTTCAGCAATTGTCGTTTGATATATATCCCAGACAACCCAGTGTGTAAAAGTCCCGGAGGGTGCATCAGGGTCATCCACGATCAACAAAAGAGTTTGAGCATCCTCTGAAAGACCAGCAACATCCAGTGGAGGATTGATATTTTCCCCGTCACATGTATATTTTTCAGGAATTAAAGTTCCATTTTCAAAAGCAGAACTGGATATAATCAATTCGCCAACAGGGACGTGGTTAGAAACAATTTCCTGTGGTATTGAAGAATCGTTCTCTGATCTGTTAACGTCATACAAATCAGGAAGCTCATCCGGTTCTTCATCCGTTGATTCAACACAACCCGAAAATGCTAAAACGGATAATAATAGCAATATAATTGCAGGTATTGTAATTAAGCGACGATAACACATATAACACATGATATTATCACGAAAATATTGATATGACTTGTTTACCCCTAACATATTTCCCACAGGTGCTACACTAATTGCAGCCTATTTATTGTTTGTGGGCTAAAAAAGGCTTAGAAAATATTTAACTCAAGATGCACACAGCACGTGCTCTAAGAGTTACATATAGATCTATTCCTCAGGTATTATGATCCATGCAAGTATATAGAGGAGAAGACCTGAGCCATATATGAATATAGCAACAGCCCATAGGAGTCTTATTATCACCGGATCGACGCCAAGATAATTTCCAAGGCCGCCGCAGACACCTGCAATCATTCTATCATTTCTGGAACGCGTTAATCTTTTCTTCATATTACCTCATAATTGATTTTACAGTTCACAAACTTTACAATTTGTTCCACTACACTTAGGATCATCAAACTGCCATTTAAGACCCCATTTTTTAATACTTTGTATTATAGATAAAAACTCCTCACCACTTTCTGTAAGTGAGTATTCAGACTTGATAGGGAACATTGAGTCATCAACCTTCTTTTCAACAAGGCCGTGTTCTTCCAGTTCTTTTAATCTTGTGGAAAGAGTCTTTGGGGTCACGTCCTGTAATTTATTTTTTAGCTCATTAAAACGTTTTTGCTTATTTTCACCCTTGCACAACTCGTGCATAATACATAAAGACCATTTTTTGCCGACGATATCGACCGTTTTGTATATGGTACAATCTTTCATAGTATCTAATAAGAAACCATCCAATATATAAATGAGTATCCATATTATACTTAGTATCCAGTATATTATTTTGGAAGAAGGAGTGACCAATATGGCAAAAGATTTACTTGAAAAGGGAGCAATACTGCAGAGAGACAAAGAAACATACGCAATTGCACCACACTTACCTGGTGGAATTGTTTCGGCAGAGCACCTTGCTAAAATTGCAGATGTTGCAAAAAAGTATGATGCTGCAACATTAAAAGTAACTTCATCACAAAGAGTAGCTATTGTAGGATTGAAAGAAGAGGATATTGACAAAGCCTGGGAAGACCTTGGAATAAAGCCAGGTGCTGCAATCGGACTTTGTGTAAGGAGTATAAAGATCTGCCCTGGCACAACATTCTGTAAGCGTGGGCAGCAGGATGCTGTAAGCCTTGGATTAAAACTTGATGAGAAATATCATGGAATGGAACTTCCATGTAAATTCAAGATGGCTGTTGCCGGATGTATGAACTCATGCTCAGAACCTGCTATCAAAGATATCGGTGTCATGGGCACCCTAAAAGGTTACACTGTCATGGTTGGAGGAAATGCAGCAGTCAAACCAAGGCTTGCAGATGTCATTGCAACTGAATTGAATGAGGATGAAGTACTTGAACTTGTAGACAAAATCATCATCTTTACCAAAAGCAATGGTTCAAAACTCCGTCTTAGCAGAGTGATTGAAAAGATGGGAATTGAGAAGTTCAAGGAAGAGATAGGCTTATAATCAAATCTTTTTCAAAGGGAAATTATTTCCTGATTTTCTTTATTTTTAAGTTATTTCTCTAAAAACGGAGTTGTTATTATCGAAGATGTTAAACCTGCCACTAAGATTGCAGTAATAAGATGCGATATCGTTTCGGAGGCATGTCCAGGTGTCGGGTGTTTTATGGCATTCAATAAAAAGAGCATGTACTTTAGTGGTTATGACGAAAATACGGAGATGATTGCCTTTTTCACATGTGGCGGATGTTCCGGTCGCAGAATATATCGCCTGTTGAAATCATTGAAAAAACGGGGAGTGGACGTAATCCACCTGAGTTCCTGTATGCAAATGGAGAACTACCCGAAATGCCCGCACATCGACGAGATAAAAAGAACAGTTGAAAATGCAGGAATTAAGCTTGTAGAAGGAACACATCACTAATACATGGAGATTGGAACATGAGCACGAGAATGATAGTAAAAATAGATGAAGAAAAGTGTACCGGATGCGGTAAATGCGTATCTCCCTGTGCTGAAGGAGCTATTCAGATAATTAACGGGAAGGCAAAGGTCGTTTCAGAAGAACTCTGTGATGGTATGGGATTTTGTATAGGAGTTTGTCCTGAAGGCGCGATAAGCATTGAAAAAAGAGAAGCTGTCCCCTTTGACCTGAGAAAAGCCGAATCAGAGCCAAAGAAGACCGATATCTCTATCCAGTGTTTCAGTTGCGGATGCGGCGAAGATAACAATTATCTGATGCCTGTAAGACACAATATGGAAAGTCTCTGGGTTTGCACAAGGTGTCTTCCACAGCTTATCCACGGATGAGAGAATGGTAGTTGAGATTGGGCTTAGCAAAGATGTGGACTACCTTTGCGACTATACTTTTAATTTTTACTGGCACAACAAAAGTCTTGAGCCTGACTCACTGATACCACATCAGAATGCTACTGAACTTACCTACAGGGACCTTGTCAATGAGCTTAAGTCAGGTGGTGAAGTTCATATCAAAGGTAATGTAGCAAAGAACTTTGCCTACAGCCTGGGTGCGGACCTGAAGCACTTCGGAGGAAGCGGAGAAGCTGAAAATACCGGCAGGATATTGATTCAGGGAAATGTAGGTCCTGAAGCTGGTATGGGCATGGTTGCCGGAGTCCTGTATATCAAAGGTAGCATTGAATACCCTATCGGGAACATAGTGGAACTTGAATCCGACATTCAAGGTTATCGAAAATTCCGCTCGATCACAGATATTCTCTGCAACGGAATTGAAGAAGACAGACTCATAGATAACGACTATAGTGAAAATGGAAGGATACTGACCCTTAAAGATGGAATTCCCAGAGGCACTGTTGCTGCAAGATGCCCGTGTGATTCTAAGGTCATAATTGAAGGGGATGCCTACAACGGTACAGGCATGCTGGCAAAAAAAGCTACTGTGATCGTGAATGGTAATGCAGGCATGAACACAGGTTCACATCTTAATGGAGGAACTGTTGTTGTCCATGGAAACGTTGGAGAATTTGCCGGTGCTTACATGAAAGATGGGAAACTCATGTTCCAGAGTGCTAAAGGTTTCATTGGTGCTGCAATGGAAGGTGGCTCCATCTATTCAAAAAGTAAAGCAAAGACAAGTCCCCCTGCTGCAAAGTCCAGAATGAAAGGAGAGGATAGCGCACTCATAAGAGAGCTAATGGATGCGGGAAGGGTTGAGTCAATGCTCTATAACAAGTATGAAGCAGAGAAGGAAAAAGAGAAATATGTGGAAGTCCACATGCGTGACGGATCAATAGTTATGCGCAAGATCAAATGAGCTCATGCTTTATCCAGCATTACCCAGAAAACAGAACCCTTGCCCTGCGGATTATCTTCTACACCAACAGTACCCTTGTGAAGGTCGACTATCCTTTTCACAATCGCAAGACCAAGACCAGTTCCTTTTATTCCTTTTTTATCAGCTCTTTTGAATCTCTCAAAAATATATGGCTTGATTTTATCTGGGATTCCATCTCCCTCGTCTGTCACCATTATTTTCCAACTATTATTAACGTCAAGAATTTCTAATTTGACCGTACTACCTGATGAACTATATTTAAGAGCATTGGATATCAGATTGGAAAAGACATCCTCCATTACATCGTTAATTCTGGAAGGATACGTACCTTTGCTGTCAAAGCCAAGGGCAATATCCTTGTTTGCAAATTCGGAGGAAAAACTGTCTGCAACCTGTAATAATAAGAAACCGAGATCCTTTGTTTCAAATTCCATCTCTTCATATGATTCAAGTTTGGCAAGTTTGGCAGCAGAGCCTATCATTGAGATCAAATGATCGGTGTGCTCATTGATCAATTTGAGTGTTTCTTTTTTCTCAGTATCTATCTCATTAGTATACAAAACATCGGTGAAACCTTTGATAATACTCGCCGGATTTAACAGATCATGTCTCATTATATCGGTGAAGAGGTCTTTAAGTTTATTGGAAGTCTCAAGCTTCGATTTTTTTATCTTTTCCACCGCTAAACGTGAATGTACCTCTATAATAATGAATAACATCAAAATGAGGATAAAAACATACCAGTGTTGCACCAGTACATCTGCAAGAGAGACCACACCATAATCAATGTAAGGACCTATCCTGAGCTCTCGCATCAGTTCATCTATAGAACTATAATCTGCTGGAACTGACCAGCCATTTGAAGCAAGGGCAATGGCAGGTGTACTATTTGGAGCAATCCTCAAAAGAGCGATGGAAACTTCTTTTGAAATATTATCAGGTGTAGAGCTTGTCTTTGCAAATGCCCAGCCGGGATAAATATCTGTACTTGCCAGGAAAGGATAATCATCATATTCCTTTTGATCCAGGACTTTGACATCTTCAATATTTATCTTACCTTCAAGCACCATTTTTTCAAGAGTACCCGCCCTTACCGTACCCGCATCCACATCACCTTTGACAATTGCAAAAACAACATTATCATGCGTATGGCCATATTTTATTTCACCAAGGTCTTTTCTGAAATCAATTCCACTGCGCTGCAATTCTCCCATTGCAGCCAGAAATCCTCCAAAAGAGAATTCACTTACTGCCATGAAGGATCTTCCTTCCAGATCCTGTACAGAATTAATGTCATCCCTGCTAGCATTGGCAATGATCACCCCTCCAAGACCCGAATATGGAGAGTTGTTCCATACTGGATGGAAAGTTGCTATCCTGCTGGCCCCATAGTTGCGCTCCATTTCCACATAAAGCATGGGATTTGCATAGAAGAAGTCAACATCATCATTGCCTACAGTAAGGGCAAAATCATCATAATCCAAAGGTACAATTTCAAAACTTGAATTCGGAATGCTAAGTGAGAGGTAATTTGCGGTCGGAGTCCATAACTCCATTGAATTTTCCTTGTCTCCATAAACAGAAAGCACACCAATCCTGTAAGAGTTGGGTTCACAATTTATCACAGGAACAAGAATTGCATTAATAATGAGTAAAAGCAATATCATCCTGACAAATGAACCTGATAGTTCCTTATTAATTAACACTCCCCCCGGAAAGATCCAAAATTGCTTATGGTAGTGAACATATTTATGGATGTTGGAATATTATTTTGGTTAAAATGAAATAACGTCAATTATTTTACCTCAATGAACTTCAAAAGGTTTGTGCCACCTGGCTTTCCATGACCTGACACCTGGCCCTGGGTGAGAATTATCAGATCTCCTGAATCCACAGCACTTGCTTTATTCAGAGCATCCAGGACTGTTTCCTCCCAATCATCAACTTTCCCCTGGATAAACACCGGATATACTGCATATTGCATTGAAAGTCGTTCACAGGTCAAAGGATAGCGACTAAAGGCAAGTATCCAGATATCAGGCCTGAATCTTGAAATATGCCGGGGAGTCCTCCCGGAAACCGTGGGAGTAATAACATAACGTACAGGCAGACTTCGAAGTGCATCGTTTACCTGTATCGATATCATATCCTCTACACCCATATTCATCCTCTTGATGGCCTTTTTCATCATTTCAAGGCCTATTGTCGTAGTATCCCTCCATTTTTCTGTGGATTTGGAGATCCTAGCCATCATCCTTACAGTTTCAACAGGATATTTTCCGACAGCTGTTTCCGCAGAAAGCATAACTGCATCTGTTCCATCTATTATCGCATTTGCCACATCGGTAGCTTCAGCCCTTGTAGGCCGTATATTGCTTGTCATTGATTCGAGCATCTGGGTTGCGGTTATTACCGGAGTGCTCATTAGGTTAGCCTTATGAATGATTTTCTTTTGCACGATAGGAACATCCTGTATTGGAATCTCAACGCCAAGGTCACCACGGGCTATCATTATGGCGTTGCTCTCCTTAATGATCGAGTCTATATTCTCTACAGCTTTTTCCCTTTCGATCTTTGAAACGATGAATACATCCTTACCCTTACTTTTTGCATAGTTTCGAACCTCAATGATATCCTCTTTTGATTCTATGAAAGAAAGACAGAATATATTCAACCCCTCCTCAAGTCCAAAATCAACTATCTCCAGATCCCTTCCTGTTATGGGATTGACAAAAAGCTTAGAACCTGGCAGATTGATACCTTTTTTAGAGAAAAGAGGACCACCGACAATGACTTCACAATAAATATCCTCTCCTTCGATGCGTGTACATTTAAGCTGTATGAAGCCATCGTCCAAATAAATTGGGCTTCCAGGAGTCACACTGTCTGCAATCTGTTTGTACTGAACGGGAATCAGTGAATCCTTTCCGAGAACTTCACGTGAAGTAAGAATAACCTCTTGTCCATTTTCCAGCATCATTGGCTCATTTTGAATGATTCCTACTCGTATCTTTGGACCAGGAAGGTCTGCCATTATAGCTACTATTCTGTTGAGTTCTTTGGAAATGGTCCGTATTCTTTTGATAACAGTACGATGGTCATCCATATCACCATGAGAAAAATTCAAGCGGCCAACGTCCATTCCCTGAATGATAAGTTCCCGGAGTACTTCCTCTGAAGAAGAAGCCGGGCCAATAGTGCATACAATCTTTGTTTTGTGATCAGGCAAATTCATATTTTCCCACCTTTTAATTTTAACAGCAATTAATTCAGTATTTCTTTATGGAACTGATTGAATTAAGACTTATTTAGAAGTATTCAAGTCACTATATATAGGATACATCATTAAAAAATATTAAGAATAAGATAATCCAATGTATAAATGGAGGTTTGTCATGATAAATTCACTGTATGAACTAACTGAGCAGCAAAAGAAAGAGCTCACAGATATCTTTGGCAAAGGAGTCAATTTCAAAGATAAGGAAAGACATTTTTATACACATGATGTGGGAGCATTACCATCACTTGTGAAAAAGACAGTTGGCAAAACAAAGCCTGCCGCAATTGTTAAGGTCAAAGATGAAGGAAAAGCTATTGAGCTGGTTAATTTTGCACGAAAATACAAGATCCCTATCGTACCAAGAGCAGGTGCTTCATCAGGATACGGTGGAATCATTCCCACAAAGGGTGGTATCATTGCCGATGTAACTCCTATGAGGGAAATAATTGATATTGATAAAGATAATCTCAAAGTGACCGTAGGTGCAGGTGCCATATGGTATGACCTTGAGTCTAAACTCAACAAAAAAGGACTGGCTGTTCAGGCGGTTCCATCAAGCGCACTTTCTGCAACTGTAGGCGGCTGGCTTGCGCAGAACGGTGTAGGTTATGGAAGTTATGAATACGGCTGGTCACAGGACACCATGGAATCTGCAAAAGTTGTCCTGGCAAATGGTGAGGTGAAGGATTTCTCTGGCGATGAGCTTGGAAAGATCATCGGTACTATGGGAACTACCGGTATCATTACACAGGTTACCCTGAAGTTAAGAAAATACGAAAAGACCGCTGCGATCTCTGCAGGATTCCCTGATGCCTCCAGCATGAAAAAGGCCATCAAAAAAGTAGGGGAGAAGAAAATACCCATCTGGGCCATCTCTTTCTTAAACCCACAATGGGCTGACATGAAGAACAAATCTCCATATAAAACACATTACGGAGAAACTGTTGAAGAACACAGACCGGAACTTCCGCATTCTTACATATGTAATTTTGCCTATCCAGAGTCCAGGGATGTCAGCGGCCTTGAAGATATAGTCAGAGAAGCTGGCGGAGAGATCCTGTCACAGGAAATTGCAGAGCATGAGACTCAGGAATGGTTCAGGTCCATGAAAGTGAAGAGACTTGGCCCTTCCTTTATTCCTGCTGAAGTGGTAGTACCTATCGATAAGATAGACAGTATGTTCACAGAGATCGATAAAAAGATAGGCCTTCCTGTGCTGGTCGAGGGAATGATCACAAAAGGTGATGAAGCTATTATGCTTTGTTTCATCCCTCACTCGGAAAGATCCTTCAAGTACAATCTTGCTTTCCCGCTTGCTCTTAGTATTGTCAAGATCGCCGAAGAGAACGGAGGACGGATATATGCATCAGGTCTCTATTTTGCACAACAGGCGGATAAGGTCTATAAAAAGCGCCTGCCCCTTATTCAGGAGCTAAAGAAACAGACCGACCCTGATGACATAATGAACCCTGAGACACTTACAGGTAAAACCATGTTAAAGACCGGGCTTTCATTTGCTAAAGTATTCGAGCCTATGGCCCGCATGATTGGAAATATGTCAGGTGTTGACAAGCAGGAATTCAAAGATGAGAAAAAGATACCAGGTGATATCATATCTCATGCTTACACATGTGCCCAGTGTGGGTACTGTGTGAATGAATGTGACCAATATTACGGCAGAGGCTGGGAATCGCAGTCCCCACGAGGAAAGTGGTTCTTCATTAAGGAATATCTTGCCGGAAAGATGGAACTGGACCAGGAACAGGTGGATACTTTCCTTGCCTGTACCACTTGCGAGATGTGCGATTATAACTGTCAGCTTGACCTGCCAATTGAGCGTTCATGGATGACACTGAGGGAGAACTTTGTCCAGAAGAGAGGCATGATGACCATAGCTCCATTTGAGATAATGGCGCAGAGTCTTGATAAGGAGAGGAATATCTGGGCAAACTACAGAGTTGACAGGGATAAGTGGCTGCCTGATGACATAAGGGCAAAGCTCAAGGACAAGGCAGAGATCGCATACTTTGCAGGGTGTACCGCATCTTTTGTGGAAAAGGACGTAGCAATAGGTACTGTTCGTTTACTTGATGAAGCAGGAATTGATTTCGCATATCTTGGTGATAAGGAATCGTGTTGCGGAATTCCAATGCTCGTTGCCGGAAAGTGGGATGTGTTCGAGAGGATACTGAAAATGAACATTGCAAACATGCATAAAATTGGTGCAAAGACGGTTGTTACTTCATGTCCTGCCTGTCTGCTTATGTGGAGAACTATCTATCCACAGTGGGCCGAGAAACTTGGAATGGACTTTGATATCGAGGCTAAGCATTATTCCGAGCTGCTCGTGGATAAGCTGGATGTATTGAAGCCAAAGTTCAAGATACCAATTAACAAGACTATTGCATGGCATGATTCATGCCATCTGGGAAGAGCCGGTGCAGGTGTCTACGAACCACCACGAGAATTACTGAAAGCGATTCCCGGAATTAAGTTCAAGGAGATGGAACACAACCGTGAGAAAGCACTCTGCTGTGGTTCTGTTGTAACACTCATCGATGAGCCGAAAGTGGCTAGCAAGATCGGAAATGTCCGCTTGCAGGAGGCTGTTGACCAGGGTGCGGACATCATGGCTGCACTTTGCCCGTGCTGCCTTGTTCAGTTCAGGGTCGCTGCAAGGGATAATAATGTTGATCTGAAGATAGAGGACCTTGGCGCACTGGCGGCACGCAGTCTTGGATATGACCTGCCAGATACGACAAACGATGCTCTTGTTGCGTGGGCGACTTTCGAGAAGATGATTGAGCTGATGGAGCCGGAGAACATGACCGAAATGATGGTGGAACTGCTGCCTGACATGATCGAAGCCATGCCTTCATACATGCAGGCCATGATGAAGACGGTGAAGTACGTACCGGGCATGGACATACTTATGAAACCAATGATGCCGATAATGATGCCGATGCTCATGCCGTCTTTGATGCCAAAGGTTATGCCTAAGATGCTCAAGGCTGTTGAAAAGAGAGTGCCGATGCCAGATTACATGAAGGAGCAGATGCCCGATCTCATGCCTGATGCAATGGATAATCTTTTGCCTAATATGCTTCCGCAGATAATACCTCTGCTGACACCGAAGATGATAGCGTATATCAAGGATAATTGAAATGAGACACTTTCAATATCCTATTTATTTCCCACTTTTGCATTCAAGGCAATGAAATGAGTTCCGTTCTCCATGAGAAAAGTGATGTATCCCACGAATTACTCCCAATACTTGCACTGACAGGTATCAGGCCTCTTTGGGTCATGTGGAGTAGTTTTTCTGTGATTCTAATTGGGACTTTCACATATACCCATCCTCCTTTTTGAGGAAATAACTTAACTTACCCCTCAATTTCAAAGATGGTTATAATAAAAAATTACGTTTGATCTTCATTTGTTTATTTGTTTTTCATATTGCTTTATTCTTCTTTCCAGCAAACGCAAAGTCTAAGTAGTTATGCATCATTATGCATATCCATGGTGCGTCCGAGAAAAAGGAGAATGGTAAACTTCGAACATGATATCAGACATTTTAAGCCATCAGATTCCAGCATTGAAGATATGGACGAAATTAACATAACTATAGATGAACTGGAATCATTAAGATTACGTTATCTTAAAAATATGAAACAAGATGATGCGGCTCAGAAGATGGAAGTACACCAGTCAACTTTTCAAAGGACGCTCCAAAGAACACTAGAGAAAATATCAGACGCTCTGGTTAATGGAAAATCAATTAGAGTAGAAGGAGGAAATTATACAATGCCAGGAAAAGACGGAACCGGACCACGGGGACAAGGACCAGTTGGAGGACAGGGAAGAGGACAGGGACAAAAGCGCGGACAAAGAGGAAATAATCGCAACGGCAATGGACCAGCATTTGCCGCAGCAGGTGGAATATGTAAATGTCCAAGCTGTGGTTATGAGCAAGCCCATCAGCCAGGAACTCCCTGTGCCCAGATCAATTGTCCTGAATGTGGCAAGCCCATGATCAGGAAATGATCTAAATGAAAACAAGGATCGTCTACGGACCAATCCTTTCAAGACGACTTGGAAGGTCACTTGGAATTGATATAATCAGAAAAGGTGATTTCAAGAAGAACTGTAATTTTGACTGTGTCTACTGTCAGCTTGGACATGTGGATCATAAAATATCAGACCCTTTGGAACTTACAGGTCTTGTGAGAACTGAAGAAGTGATCGATGCCATAACTAATTATCACAAAAAAGTAGACGACCTTGATTACATTACATTTTCAGGGACATGTGAACCTACATTGAACCTGGAACTAGGTGAGATGATCGAAGAGATAAGAAAGATCAGTGATGTTCCCATTTGCGTTATCACGAACTCATCACTTGTGAACAGGGAAGATGCCAGAAACAATCTGTCAAAAGCAGATATTGTGCTTGCTACATTGGTGTCAGGATATGAAGATACTTTCCAGGCCATCAACAGACCTGCAAAGGGAATTGAAGTTCATGATATCATCGAAGGACTCAAAGAATTACAAAAAATGAAAGGGGCAAAACTCGCCATAGAAGTTATGCTACTTGATTCAAATAATGGATGCCTTACAAATTCCAGTGAGCATGAAGTAAATGAGCTTATCGAAGTTCTCAAGTCCATCGATCCGGATGAGATCGAGCTATTGACCACAAGCCGACCTCCTGCTGAAGATTTTATCATCCCGGTAACGGAAACAAGGCTCAAGGAAATTGCACAAAAGTTTGATGAAGAACTGGGCAGGGAAAGAATCAAACTGGTACTTAAAGGTCTGAAAAGGAAAAGATCTAACATCAAACATGAAAACCTCACAAATGAAGTCTATGACCTCATACTTAGAAGACCTTGTACATTTGTCCAAACAATCCAATCTCTTGATATTGATAAAAATGATCTGCTGCCGATAGTTGAAAGTCTTCTCAGTGAGAAAAAGATAATAGAAATTGGATCTGGAAAAGACTGTTATTATAGAGCAACATGATTTTTAAAGATGTTATGGTGGTGGAGTAATAGTGTTGTAATTCCACCATTTGATTCCAAAGGTAATGCCTAAAATGCAAAAGTTGTGGAAAAGAAAGTGCTAATGACCGATTACATGAAGGAACAAAAATGCCATCAGCCATTGAAAATCTGCTACCAAAGATACTTCCGCAGATAATATCTCTGCTAACACCGAAGATGATAAAGTGCATTAAGGTAAACTGAGATTGAGATATAAATTGCGGGGAAAAAGTATGACATTGCCTTAATCAGTGTCATGCGTTTTACACTTTTTAAAAAGAAGGAGAACCATAAGGCCTCACATCAAATGCAACTGGCCCCCTCAAAGAAAACCCTAACTCAAAGCTAACATGATATCCTTTATCTAATTTGTCCTTCATTTTTTGATGAAGTGGATTGAAAAAGATATCCCATTTCCATTTATCAAAGTTATGTGAATATATGCGCCCCTCATTTCTAGTAAAAACCCTTCCAATTGTTCCACTAAAAGTTTTTCTACGACCATTTTCCATTACGAAATGTCCCACTTCTCTTTGAATACCACTTGGACTTTTCATGCCAGCTAGCTTAAAACAATTGTTACTATCTTCAAAATCACCATTAATTGCGTAAACTACAGCCTTATTATAAACAGATTTCCATGTATCGTTATAAGAGGTGTGTGTTGATAAATCATTTACTAGCTTAATTAATTCCCCATAATCAGGATAATTATTTTGAAGCATTATTTCAATTTTTAGTGCAATAGCTCCAGAAGGACACTTAACTGCCCCTAAAGCTTTTTCTAACATTTTTGTTGCCTCAACAATATCTTGCTTGTAATCATATTTGACCCTAGCAAGTGTATAAAAACCACTCCCATCTTTTTTATTTTTCAGTAAGATTTCTGCATTTTCAATTTCTTGAGAGAGATCCAATCCTTCTAATAATTCGATTTGAGCATCCCTTAATTTTTCACAGTCTTTATCTTTACTATTGCAAAGTTCTAAACCGTCAGCCAATAATTCAAGTGATTCGTTTATTAAAGCTGTTTTTTCGCCTGCGGTTTTTGAAGATGCAAACTCTTTCAAAATTCTAGCATGAATTACATAGGTATGGGGGTTAAACTCAACATTTTTACGAGCCAGAATTAATAAATCAATTATTTCCTGCATTTCAATATTATTTCTTGGTTGACTCATCAAGTAATCTTTTTTCTGATTCCATTTCATGCGTGCCAATGTGCTCAAAACATTTTCCTTTCTTTCTTCTAAAGCAAATAAAGGATTTGGTTTCTCGAGAGCTTGTGTTAATAAAGGCATGATTTTATCATGATTTTTGTCTTTATTTGAATAATATATTGCTAAGTGATGCAGTAAAGGCCGAGCAGGTTGCCGTTTAATAAGTTGCAAAAATGCATTTTCTAATCCATTTGAAGTAATTGGTTTAAACTCTCCCTTTAACTTTGTACCTTTATTGACCAAAAGATTTCCTACAAAATCTGCTTCTATTGGAATTGTTATATCAATCGTATTTACGATATCCATTAACAAATCATCCACATCTTTAGAATCCATTTTTTGAATTAAGTATTGTGCAATAATAGAGTGATATATTGAAAAATAGTAGTTTGTACGAATATCTTCTGATTTCTTTAAGAAAACAAAAGCTTCATCTTCAATTTCAAACATTTGAGCATACTCTACTGTTTTTGAAAATTGTTTGCTTATTACTTTGCGAAGAGATGATAGAGGGAACTCAATATCCAAGCTTGTAGGATATGCACAGGCTAAAACAACAGCTTTTACCATCGGATTAGATATGTTCTTCAATTCTTCCTGAACTATTGTGTGAATTGAACGCTTAGCAGGATCAATGGCTCTATACATTATTGGAAGGAATGTTTTTTCATCATCTACTATCCCATATGCTTCTTCATTTGTAAGTTCGCCAAAAGGGTGTTTAGAAAAAACATCAACCAAATAATCTTTCAATTCATTTTTTTGTTTTTCAGTTAATTCAATATCAACATTAATTATAATTTTATTCAAACTATTAAATAATGAATCCTCATGGAAGTAATTTTTATTTCGTTCATAAATTAAGTAAACAGGATAGTTGCAATTAGAGGTCAATGAATTAAATTTTGAAATTGCCTCATCTTCCAACTCAAACTCTGCCCAAAAAAGAATTCCATTTGGTTTATCTACTTGTATTCCTTGACAAGCCCGTTCAACTTCTTCAATAAAAGTACCTAACTCATCCATTCTTGGGAATGGATTAAATGAATTTTGTTCAATTTTTAAAGCGAGTATTCTGTGTCTTGTTATCAAGCTATAAACAACATCCATTATTAAAAAAGATCGCCCAGAACCTGGCCTTCCCTCAACAACAAAAATGTTTGTCGGAATTTTTGTATTTTCCCTCAGTATCTTTTCAAATATTTTTTCTTTTTCAATTCTTGGATAATGCCAATTAAGACTAAAAGGCTTGAAACTTTCCACATTACCTTTAAAAAAATCATCTGGAGAAACATCCTTTTCCATATCTTCAAACAACACTGGGTTATGAAGAGATAAAAAATTCCCAATGTTTTTAGAGTCAATTGGTATTATATCATTTCCTATGGGAATTCTTTTCATAGAAAAATCATTCGGATCATGAATTTTTATTTTATTTGTTAGCTCTTCTGTCAATGAGCTTAAATCAGAAATAATTATCTCTATACCTCTTGTTTTTAACCAGTCTTCTTCTTTTGGACTCGGCTTATTTCTGAAAACCGCATAGTATGTATTTTTAGGCATTCCCAACAATTGTATCAATTTATTCACAACATCTTTGAATATACCATCTTTAAATGAATATCCTACAAACAAAAATGAGAGATTGGCAGCGTGACTAGCAAGCAAATTGAATATGAATGGTCTATTCTCTTTTGCGCTTGTTAAATCACCGTCCGTCAATACCATTGATCCCTCTTGACCATATAGTATATCTAAGCTTCCCATTAATTTAACGTAAAGCAACTCATTAGGTATCCCCGTTAGTGCAAACTCTTTCCCATTAACAACCGTTTTTAATTGTCGATGTTGATTTTCTCTTAATGATCTCTCAAGAGCTAAATCATAATTTGTTGTGAAAACTGTAAACCAAGGTAGAGTTGTTAGATTTGAACATTGTGGAGGAATAATTGCATCTTTTAATCGATCTCTAACTTCGTTGTATATCAATTCGGGATCGTTTTTTATAAATAAATCTTGAAATATTTCAAACCCGTTATCTTCTTTTGGATCAAGCAACCCCGTGTAATTAAATTTTTCGAATAGATAATCGATAAGACCTTCCCACGTTGTTCCTCCACTACTTGCAGTCAGTCCAGATCCTGCAAACAAAACACAACGATTGTTAGCAATCGAGTTTGAAAGTCTTGATAAATGATTAGGATTCATATATATACAACTCATTTTATGATGGCACAATTGGTATTATACATAATAAGTTCAGTACTATTTCAATATTATTGTAAACATTAAAAATTATGCTGAAACTGTTTCACACGTAATTAGTAATTATAGTTAAAAACAATTGGTTCTTAACTATAGTCTGAAGAGTTATATTCTGATTAAACTCTAATTTGACAGCTTATAAAAATTGATGGATATTTTGGTGATAGTTTGCTTATTCTCCATCAATATACGCTTAATTGGCAACAAAAATTCGAATATATCACATATTATGACTTATTCATAGCATTAAATAACTATATTCACATTAATAAAATAAATAAAAATATATTTGTCTTTTATTTATTTTGCAATAATTATACATTATTTCGGAATCGGCTTGTCAGGTATGACACCATAGCATTCCGTTCTTGCCCTGCCCAAGATACAACCGTTTTCATCAGTGCTTTAAACTGGAAAGGAATAGTTATCCTCTGAGCTTGAAAGAGAACTTTAATTCTTTTCCTAGCTCAATACCTTCCTTTTTTCTTACTTTTGCATTTAGTGGAATAAAGTGAGTGCCATCTCCCATGGGCATGAGCGACGTATCCCATGAAGTGGTTCCGACTGTTGCCCTGACGGTTATCAATCCCCTGTTAGCCATATGGTTCAATTGTTCTGTGAAATCAACGGGAATGCTTACGTATACCCATCCCCCTTTTTGGGGAAATATCTTAACTTCTTCCTGCGCCTGATAAACATCCATAACATGAGGTTATTGTCCAACAGTATTAAATAAATCGTAGGAAAAACTACTTGAATAAAATAAAATCAGCATCATTGGATTTTTACGCAACTTCTCATATATTGAAGAGCTGAAAAGCATTAGTAAAAACACTATTAAATTTCATTCTAATCCGTACTTAGCTTTAATCTCTTTCAGAGTCAAAACATTGCCTTCCAGAAGATTGTTTTCAGCTTCCTCTATGCGCTTTATAGTACGTGAACTCAAAGGAGTGAAATCTACATCAACAATAGAATGACTACACTTTTTAGTTGTTTTATGAGGATGCGTGTTTAAATCCATTAATAGGAAACACTCAATTTGTCCATAAAGATTTGTTGGTGATGTTGAGAGAAAAATCAAAAACATCATTTATGGTTAAATTAGATAAAGGTAAACTTGCAGGTAGGTGAAGTTGACATGAACCTGCAAGTTAATTTTGAACATTATTTTGGAATCGGCTTGTCAGGCGTGACACCGTAGTATTCTGTCCTTGCCTTGCCCCATGGACAGCCTTTTTCGCCACATATCTTAAGTTCTATCTTCTGCAATGCTTTGCACAGGCTGTTACCTGCACGTGCACCTTTGCAGATGATGCAATAATTCTCACAGAATACTGGTGCTTTTTTCTTGTCTGCCATGAATTAACTCTCCCTATAATACAATTTCAGGATCGAAGAAATAACTTACCGTAGCTTTGCATGTACTTCCTTTGTAAACTCCTTAGCTTTCTGCACACAGGACTCATCAGACTGTCCTTTTGTGGACGGACCCATCTCAGCGAATGCTTTCATCTGAGAATCGTCTGCCTTGAGCAACATGCCAAACACTAATCGAGCAAGCTCACCCTGACATTCAAATGTACCAAGTATGTTTGCCATCCAACATTTTGCCCCAAAAAATTCCATTACTTTCACCCGACTTACCATGAGTTTTTATTGCACCGGTCACATAGAATAAATTGAAATTTAAAGTGGGTGATAAGTTTGGAAATTATAAACGAAGCAAAGATAACCGAATTAGAAGAAAGAAACGTAGCATATGTTTCATTTGTGGGCAATTACATAGGAAACGCCGATGTATTTAAAGGATTGTTTACAAAACTTCTTAGCTGGGCAGGTCCAAAACAATTGATGGGACCAGATACTCTTTTGATGTCAGCATACTATGATGATCCTGGAGTTACCCCTCCGGAAGAACTCAAATTGGATGTGTGCATGACCATTGCTGATGATGTTGAAGTTGAGGGAGAGGTCAAAAAACAGAAGCTTCCCGGAGGAAAGTACGTGGTAATGCGTGCAGAACTGACAGGAACCGAAGAATATGGTCCTGCATGGGAAAAGATCGTTGAATGGATGATACAAAATAGCCTTGAAATTGATATGTCCCGGGCAAGCTACGAGATATATTTGAATTCACCTGAAGAGCATCCGCAAAACCATCATATTCTTGATATTTGTATGCCAGTCAAGTGAATCTGAGCCTGGAGTATTTTGAAAGAGTAAAGAATCTCTATTTTAGCTTGAGCTGTGTCCCAGGTTAAATTCTGTTTACTATGGATTGGGTGTTATTCATTTTCTTTATTTTATAGAAACTCGAAAATCCCAATTTAATTTATTTTTATTTACAGGTGAAAAACCACATCTGAGCATCGCTTCCTTAAACTGCCTGTTTGTGATAAAGAAACCATCAGGTGATTGTTCAAAAAGAAGTTTAAGTGCATAACTAGTGTAATTTTTGTCTGGTTTTTTTTGTGGGATTATATTTAACATTATCCAATCGTCCATAGCTTTTTTTTGAATGTCAGGTAATTCGTAATCACTCATTTAACTCACTCCTGCTTTTCATAATTTGTCAATAAAGTACTACTAAGCTGTGCCTTGATTTTCTTACTTGACGATTCAGGCTATTAATATAAATCACTTCCTTTATTATGGGAAACTATACCAAAAATACATCCAAAAGTATACCCACAAATACTTTCACCCCGCTCACATCAGCCAGATATAGCCAGACTCCCAATTAACAGTCTAATGACAGAATTTGAGAGAAAAGTAAAGATCATGACCCTGATCCGCAGCATGCAAAAAAGAGATGCAGCACGCCGAGATAAAGTAAAGCGGCAAACTATTTTTTGAACTTGTGCAGTGCACCGCAAACTTTACCTATTAATCACTTCATGAGAATCTATAATGTCTTTGAGCAGCATCAGAATAAAAGGTGCTAAAGAGCACAATCTTAAGAATATTGACCTGACCCTGCCACGTGATAAGCTTATTGTCATCACCGGGCTTAGTGGTTCAGGTAAATCATCACTTGCTTTTGATACTATTTACGCCGAGGGACAGCGCAGGTATGTGGAATCACTCTCAGCTTATGCCAGGCAGTTTTTGGGGTTAATGGAAAAACCGGATGTCGAGTACATCGAAGGGCTGTCCCCTGCCATATCCATCGAGCAGAAGACCACAAGCAAGAATCCCCGCTCAACAGTGGGTACTGTTACTGAAATTTATGATTACCTCCGTTTGCTATTTGCCCGCATCGGCATAAGGCACTGTCCGGACTGTGGACGCATAATCGAAACCCAGAGCGTTGATCAGATAGTTGACAGCATAATGAATCTGCAGGAAGGGACAAAGATACATGTGCTTGCTCCGCTTGTAAGAGAAAGGAAGGGAGAATACAAGAAACTCCTTATCGACCTGCGCAGCGATGGCTTTACACGTGTGCGTGTGGACGGCGAAGTTCACTTACTGGAAGATGCCGAGGATATAGAACTTGGTCGTTATTTTAAACATAATATTGACATCGTTGTGGACAGGCTTGTTATCAAGAAAGGAATCGATGAAAGACTGACCGACTCCGTGGAAACAGCACTTGAGAAAAGCGGAGGCACGCTTAGCGTTCAGGTCATCGATGGTGAAGAACTGACGTTCAGTGAAAAACTTGCATGTACAGAGTGTGGCATTGGTTTTGAGGAAATGGAACCTGCAGCTTTCTCATTCAACAGCCCGCAGGGTGCATGTCCGCAGTGTCACGGACTTGGAACTTCAATGGAGTTTAACCCTGACCTGATAGTTCCTGATAAAACACTTAGCCTTAACGAAGGTGCAATAGAGCCCTGGTATAGCAAGAAAACTGACGGATACTACATGCAGTCACTTCAGTCACTGGCAAACCACAAAGGATTCTCAATGGATGTTCCCTTCGAGGAACTAAAACCTGAGATACAGGACCTCATATTCAATGGCAGTGAAGAACTCATCCCCTTTGAGCATGTGGGGAGAAATGGTGGAACATGGAAGCATAAAGGACGCTTCAAGGGAGTTATCGCAAACCTTTCCAAAATATATGAAGGCACAGAATCCGAGAACAGAAAGGACAGGATGAGCAGATACATCAGCACAAAACCATGTTTGACCTGCCATGGCAAGAGACTCAAACCAGTCACTATTGCAGTTACAATCGATGGGAAGAACATCATCGATACAACTGAAATGGCCGTTGAAGAAGCATTGGACTTCTTCAAAGAACTGGAAACAAAGCTCGATGAGAGAGAATATACCATCGCCCGCCTTATACTCAAGGAGATTAAGGCGAGGCTGGGGTTCCTTGTTGATGTGGGTCTGGACTACCTTACACTAAGCAGATCTGCCGCCACACTTTCAGGAGGAGAGGCACAGCGTATCAGGCTTGCAACACAGATCGGATCCAGCCTTATGGGTGTGCTTTATATCCTTGATGAACCAAGCATCGGCCTGCACCAAAGAGACAATCTCAGACTCATTACAACACTGAAACATCTTAGAGATATAGGGAATACAGTACTTGTGGTGGAGCACGATGAGGAAACCATAAACAGTGCAGACTATGTTGTTGACATGGGACCAGGAGCAGGCATACATGGCGGGGAAATCGTTGCCAAAGGAACTCCAAAAGAGATAATGAAGAACAAGAAGTCCACAACCGGGAAATACCTGAGCGGGAAAATGAAGATAGAAGTTCCCAAAAACAGAAGAAAGTCCACCGGAACCCTGGTCCTTCGGGGTGCAAGCCAGAACAATCTCAAATCCATTGATGTGGAATTCCCTCTTGGAATTCTTGTCTGTGTCACCGGTGTTTCCGGCTCTGGAAAAAGTACGCTTATCAATGAAACTCTCAACAAGGTACTTGCAAAGAATCTCAACAGGGCAAGGGACATACCAGGAAAATACAGTTCCATAGATGGTCTTGAAAACGTGGACAAGGTCATAACCATAGACCAGTCACCCATCGGGCGTACACCCAGATCCAATCCTGCAACTTATACTAACCTTTTTACCCCGATCAGGGAACTATTCTCCCAGACTAAAATGGCACGTGCCAGGGGTTACAAGCCTGGACGCTTCAGTTTCAATGTCCGTGGTGGCAGGTGTGAAGCATGCTCCGGTGACGGTATAATAACGATTGAAATGCACTTTTTACCTGATGTGTACGTCCCATGTGAAGTATGCCATGGCAAGCGTTACAACAGGGAAACCCTGGAAGTAAAATACAAGGATAGAAATATTGCTGAAGTTCTTGACATGACAGTAGATGAAGCACTTGAGTTCTTCGAAAATGTGCCAAAGATCAGCAGAAAACTCCAGACACTCAACGATGTAGGTCTTGGATACATAAAGCTGGGACAGTCGTCTACCACACTATCGGGTGGAGAAGCGCAGAGAGTGAAACTTGCAACTGAGCTGAGCAAACGCTCTACCGGTAAGACAGTTCATATACTTGACGAACCCACGACTGGCCTTCACTTTGACGATGTGAAAAAGCTCCTTGAAGTTCTGCAGAGACTTGTAGATGCCGGGAATACCATAATAGTCATCGAACACAACCTCGACGTGATAAAAACCGCAGACTGGTTAATTGATCTTGGACCCGAGGGAGGAGACCGTGGCGGGGAACTTATTGCAGAGGGAACTCCAGAGGAAGTGGCAAAGAGCAAAAATTCTTACACAGGGAAGTTCTTGAAGAAAATGCTGTAACAGAAATAGAGTATATACAAGTGCCTGCAAGCCAAAATATTAATATGTGTCTGGTGCTAACGTATATTATGCATATATAATAATATATATGGGGAATTGAAGAAATGACAGAAAACATTCCATGTGAGAACCTTAAGAGCGACCTGAAATATGTAAAAGATATCATTGACAAGCAGTCAGGCAGAGAAGCAACTCCGGATGTAGAACGTTTCCATACACAACTCTTGTACAAAAAACAACTGTGCCAGATGCAAAAAGAAGGTTAACTATTTGAAACATTCAGTGTCCTGAGAAAAAAGAAATAAATACCCTTGTTTTTTAGCCCAACAAGCGCATCATTTATTATAAAAGAAAGTAAAGACCTGTATGGGTTATCTCTTCAGTTTAGCAACTAGCATCTCAACCTGCTCAACAGCAGTACCAATGTACTTATCAGGGTCTACCAGGTTGATTATGTCCTCTTCACTCAGGTAATTTGCAACATTTGGATCTGCCATCAGGACATCCTTGAAGTGCTTGCCAGTTTCGTGAGATTCCATTGCGCTGGAGCGTACTATTTCGTGAGCTTCCTGACGACCTACACCACGCATTGCAAGTTCTATCATTACAGCCTCACCCATATTCCGCCCCTTGAGAAGCTCAAGATTACGGCGGATGTTCTCCGGATAAAATCTTAAGTTCCCGACCACGCCAATTGCTAGTTTTATGATATGATCTGTGAGGACACATGCCTCGGGGAAAACGATCCTTTCGCATGATGAATTGGTCAGGTCCCTTTCATCCCAGAGTGTGTTATTCTGGAGTGCAGGTTCTATCATTGCGCGCACTATTCTTGCAAGACCACATATCTGTTCTGACTTGATAGGGTTGCGTTTGTGCGGCATTGTGGAAGAACCAACCTGCTTTTTCCTGAAATTTTCCTCGACTTCAGCGATTTCACTTCTCTGCAAGGAGCGTACTGCCACAGCAATCTTGTCAAGAGTTGTTACGGTGTTTGCCATCCACATGACAAATTCAGCATGGCGGTCCCTCTGGATGATCTGGTTTGAAACATCCACTGAGCCGATCTCAAGGTACTGCATTACCTTTTTCTGGATCTCAATTCCGTCCTTACCAAATGCAGCCTGAGTACCTACGGCACCGGTCATCTGACCGACTATAAGACGTGGCTTGAGTTGTTCAAGGCGCTCGATGTGTCTTGCAACCTCGGATGCCCATATGGCAAACCTTAATCCATAGGTTGTTGGAACACCGATCTGTCCGTGTGTTCTTCCTGCACATACCAAATTCTTGTGTGTATCTGCCTGAAGGAGAAGTACATCAAGAAGAGTGTGGATCTTGTCTTCAAGGATCTTCACAGCATCCTTTAACTGAAGACCTGTTGCAGTATCAAGCATATCATTGGATGTGGCACCGAAGTGCACCCATTTATCTGCATCTTCCGCACACTTTTCAGACATGGCGATAACTATTGCCATCATATCGTGGTGAATCTCGTCCTCGATCTCCTTTACCCTTTCAAGTTCCACAGAAGCAATACTGGCTTCTATTATATCTGCAGCTTCTTTTGGGATAAGTCCGATATCTGCTTCAGCTCTTGCAAGTGCAGCTTCAGCTTTCATGACCTTCTCAAAACGGTTTGTTTCACTCCAGACAAATTTCATTTCATCTGTTCCGTAACGGTATTCTATAGGGTGGATTGCCATTTATTGAATCTCCGGGATATGTTATAGATATCTTTCAAATTAATGATATGATTCTGCTATAGTTAATCTACCAATAAATAGACTTTGTATGGTAAAAGCAGTAGTTCCGAATGACCTTAGTTCCGATTAACTGCTCTTTTTACAAACTGCAAAGCTTATGCTATCCAATTACAATGATTTTACCAAAAACACTTTTTCCAAAAACATGGAATTGTTGTATGTGAA
>JAVEPM010000019.1:0-40760 GCA_034008115.1 Methanolobus sp. | reverse complement strand
TCCATGCAGAATTTTGAATGGATCAGGTACATGTGAGTGGTCTGTGCATTGTTTTTAAAAATAAATTTGGACAAAAGGAAGAAAGATGGATGTGTTCATTCGGAACTACACCTAATCGGAACTACTGGTATATGGCATTCTACTCTAAACCAATTGAAAGATTATTCTTCAACGTAAAGCAAATACAAACAACTGTTCTCTCTCATTTCCATGAATCCCTGGGTTTCGGAAATTCCTGCTTTTTCCAGTAATACTTTTTTCCATGATTCGGGGGGAAGTGCTATCTTTCCGGTATATGCCTTTGCAGCTATCTGTGCATATTGAAGTGGTTTGCCATCGATCTTTATTCTCTTTGCCACTTCCTTGCGGTAGGTCTGGTGCATCATACATGCACTGTGCGCAGCAGAAGGCTGGATGGTATGGTTGTAGTGATCAGTTGCTTCCATATGCACCGGATTGAAATTACCGATACGTTTAATGTATTCTCTTATAGCCTTTGAGAATGGACATACATTGGTGACAAAACCATACTTGCTGATCTGTCTGATGCTTTCAAATGATGAAAGAACTGATTCCTCGTTCACAACAGCATTTGCGAAATCGTCCCATGTCTTGTATTCCTCTTCCGGTACAGATTTTGCAAGCGATTCAGCCTGTCCTACCATATAATTGGTAAAGCCTTCTACGCCCTGCTTATCAGAAATATCTTCAAAAAAGAGATATACTGACACATCAACAAAAGGATTCGAGCCTATATTTTCAGCCATGTGATCACCATTAATCAATTATCTCTTCGCCTGCACTCTTGCCTTTTACAATGAGGGCAAAGACACAGGACGCATTACGCAGTATACTTTTAATGTGTCTTTCATCCACATTGATTCTGGAAAGGTTCTCAGTTACCATTTTCACTTCACCTGTCATTCCTTTATTTGCCAGTTGCAAACACTCAAGTGCCTGTTTTGCAACAGTAATGTTGTTTCCTGCAACTTCTCTGAATTTCTGGTGGGTAATACAGTAATTTGAAACCGCGGAATCTCTTATACGGTTGTTGTAACTATCTGCAACATCTGTGTCAGAATCCGGAATTGGTCCTATTCTTGAAATATATCTTCCCATGGTAGGTGCCATAGGGCATACTTTTAAAGCATATACATATCCAATCACATCTCCGTCTTTGTCAGTGATGGCAAGATCAGTTTGAACATTGACAGCTCCTTCAACCGTTAATGAAGTCCTTCCGTCTTTCATTGCCACATTAAAAGCGGGCCATCCCACATATGCTTCTTTTCCCATTCTCTCAGCATAGCTTTCACCTACACGAAGCCAGTATTCTACGACACCTTCAGTCCCTGCTTTGCTGACCATATCATCAACAAGTGAATATATTGCAATGTCCATCATGATTATAGGTCTCCTTTTTCGTTTTGTATTTAACCAGTAAATATACTATGTTTATATATTAATGTTAGTTATAGTTTTTAATCTTTGCCATTGAATTCATTATATTATATTAAAGTGTTTACATTTTAATCCACTTTAATTCCGGATTTTGTGGATACAATTGTTCAGTGGTTGCATTGTCTTCTTCTATTATCTGCATAGCTTCATTTTCTGACTTAACCGTTATCTCAAAAGGACTCTCACCTGCAACATCGTATCTGAGAAAAAGCCGTCCGTCTTCTGCCATCAGTAGTCTGACATAATCCTGGCTCAAAGACTCAAGTCCAATTTCATGTCCTTTTTGGCTTTTTGCTGCCCACACATTAAGTTCAGTCTCTGCTACATATGAAACTTTAAAAATTTCATTATCATCTGTGTTCACATCTGTTTTTACAAATGAATGCAGCATCTTAGTGAATCTAGTTCCTTTGTCACTATCTTCAGTATTTGAACGTTTAAGATGCCGTGTCCAGATATTTTTCATAAAAGTCAACCATAAAAAATCAATTATTAGTAAAAATCATCCCAGCATGTTTCTGATAGAATCTTGCATTTTATCAAGTGATTGTGGATCCAGAAAAAGGAACATGTCACCATAGATAGTTCCTGCTCCAACGTCTTTCTCTGAGGGGTATACCATAAACATCGTTTCAATAGTCAATATATTAGCAGAGTCTTTTTCCATTGTAGATGTCCCCTTTTCAAGTATATCCATAATAGGCCCGATGCTTATATCGGGTACTGAATGCATTATTTTGAGGTCAAGAAAAGATGATAGTGAATTAAGATATGATCCTGCAATTATATTTCCCGTTTCAAGAAGTGCAGATTCATATATACCTGGATCATCATCATGCTCGATGTTTTGCAGTAACAAATTACTAAGATAAACAGCATTTCCAAATTCGAACAACAACATTGCAAGACCATTAATGTCCCCGTAAACCGGGATCATTATACCTGTCATAGTTATTGAGTCTGGTATCATGTCAATGATGGCGGATGCTTCGAACGGTCTGGCATCGGATAAATTAAGCTGGACACGTTTTTCTATCATTTTGGAAAGGGAAGTAGTTGCATTTCCCATGCCTATGCTTCCTATTTCCTTAAAAGCATCTATCATGAAATTATCCAGTTCTTTATCCATTTTAGTCCTTCCTGAAATTATTCTAGTTCAACGTGTACACTTTGGTCCATGAAGAATTTTTCTCCAACATAAAATCGGATATATTCTTCGTTTCCTCCTTTTATGAGGCGGATTTTTGTACCTTCTTCTTCTGCAAGATTTAAGAACAAACCTTCAATTCTGGCTACGATTTGCTCTTCATGTGCGGCCTTGTTGATCATTCCAATAAGGAGTAGTTCATTTGCTGCAAATCTTTCAACCATTTCTGATATAAATTCGTAAGTCTCTTTTTCTCCTTTTGTGAGGATCAGCTGACTAATAGGTTCAAAGATCACTGCACATCCCTTTGGGAGCTTGCTTGTAAGTTCAAAAAAATTATCAAGTTCATCTCTTGGTAATTTGATAATTCCATCTTCATTACTTAGCTTATCACTTGTAGATGAGATTTCTATGAACTTCATTGCACCTATATCCATAAGGTCTCCGATCTTTTCCTTATACATGGCTGTACGTGGTTGGGTGGATACAAGAACTGTATTTACCATTTCTCCATAAAGACGTAGACTAATCTCGATAACAGAATCTTCGTATCTGGTCTTTGGTGTATATTCTAACAATGTGGATCTGCTTAGTAAAGTGGATATTTGATCTACTTCCGGGATATTCTCGATATCTTCTTCAGAGTGCAGTGGTTTTGTGAATACCATTCCTTCTATGAGGTAATCTCCAAGTTTTTCCCTTGGCACTGTCCTGAAAGCCTGAAATATCAAAAAACCAGCAGCTGCAAAGATAGTAATGTAGACCGAACTCCAAAATCCTAAGAACAGGAATATCGTTTCAGTGATATCTGTATCCTGTGAACTTATTGCAATTGAAGGGAATATCGCTGATGTGATAAGGAATATAGATGTGAGTGCAAGAAGCAACCAGGCAATGGATCCCCTTTTTGTTTCTAAGTACACTTTCACCCAGTAATATATAGCCGCAAATCCACATGCCATTGATATGGAAATGAAAATAATGTGTATTATTGTTATATCCGGAGTTAACATCCTGCTGCCACCTACATTTTGCACTTAGCACATATATCAATCTAATTATATATATTAATATGTTTTTATACCCTTGGTTGCACTCTTGACCGTAAGTTCTCCATTTTCAGTGTCAAGTATTATGGTACGTCCATAATTCAGTCCTGTATCCTGTGCAATAATGGGAATTTTTAGTTCTTTTAGCGTTTCTTTTGTAGCAAGCACATTTCGTTCTCCTATTTTGAGCTGAGCGTTGGAATTGAAAGAAAACATACTTGCACCACCTGCGATCTTGGCAGTTGTCCTGTGTTTATAGGCTCCCAGGTCAACCATACTGTCAATTAATGCAGGTATACCAGTGTCTGCAAATTTAGCAATGTTCTCTTTTGACCTTGCCTGCTCAATACTGGGGAGCATAATATGTACCATCCCGCCAACACCAGTGGTTTTATCGTACAACGAAATGCCTACGCATGACCCAAGTCCAAGAGTCGTTATTTTTTCAGGTTTCTTCGCTACTGCGCTATCGGCCATTCCCACTATGATCATACTTATCTCGTACGCATTTTTTCAATTTTGCCAAGTATGGATTGCAATGAAACTGAATCAAGTAACATGTACATATCACCGCTCAGGCTATGATATTCATCTTTACTCACAATTTCCCACTTCATTCAGCACATCACAATAAAATTCATCAAGTACAATATTCATTTTTCTCACTCCTGTCAAATCATTTTATCGATCCGTTCAAGTATAATGTCCATCGAATCAGGATCGAACAAGGTCAGGAATATACCATTCATTCTGTTACCTACGATCATGAACAATGTGTCAAAAAGCAGTGCATGCTCTGCCTTTTCGCTCATTTCTATGAGTATATGGTCTATTATGGCACCCAGCATGTCAAAAGTCTGCATAGGAGGTGATAACCTTACATCCAGTCCAAGAAAATCTGAAAGGGAGCTGACATAGGATCCTGCAAGGATATTGCCAACCTCTTCTATCAGAGACTGATTAAGAGGACTCATAATATCGACGTCTGTCTCATTAGTAATTATCTTGCAGATTGTTTCAGTGGTTTCCCGGGGAAGCATCATCATTATATATCCCTGGACATCCCCTGTTACATGCATAATTACCCCGGATACAATAGTATCAGCTCCACCTGCAACATCCGGTACTTTCTCTATCAATTCTACTTTGAGTTCGGGTACTTCTATCTTAATCTCTTTTGAGATCATTTTTGAAAGGGAAGTGACAGCATTACCAACGCCTATATTTACAACTTCTCTTAATGCACTGATCTGTAACTCGGTCAGATCTGATATTTTATCTTTCATGCGTTTTCTCCGGGATCACATTTTAGATGTGTTATCACTTCTAACAAATCATCCGATGTCACTTCTGGTATATTCTCTCCTTTGAATTGAAAGCTTTGAACTGGTCTTTAGAAGGTCCTATTAAGGTCTCTGTTTTTCCCATGATGAAAAATCCATTTTTAGCCAGCGCATTATAGAAATCCATATAGAGTTGTTCCTGCAGTTCTTTCTGGAAATAGATGGTTACATTCCTGCAGAAAACAACATCAAAGCCATTTATTTTTGGGTCTGAAATAAGGTCATGTTTTTTAAATTGCGCAATCTTTTTCAGTTCATCAGAGATTATGTAGTCGTTCTCTTCTTTGCTGAAGTATTTATTCAGAAAAGCAGGTCTTACATCTTTCATTTCAATATCAGAGTAAACACCTTTCTGGGCTTTTAACAGACTTTCCTTATCAATATCAGTGCCTGTTATTTTTATATTATAATTTTTGAAATCATCACCCAGTATGTGGTGTAGCAGCATTGCGATCGAGTATGCTTCAACGCCAATAGAGCAGCCTGCACTCCATATGCGTATGGAGCGAAGTCCAGTGTTCTTTGCTTTGATTATAGCAGGTAAAACTTCTTTTTCGACGATGTCATAGACTTCTGCATTCCTGAAGAAATTAGTAACATTTACAGTTAGTGTTTCCATAAGCTCAGGATACTCAATGTTGCTGCTTTGAAGCAGTTTCACATAGTCTTTGTATGTTTTGGAATTGGTTGCACGCAATCTGACATCGAGCCTTCGTTTAAAGTGTGTATCCTTATATTGTTCACAATTAAATCCAAGCTTCTTCTGTATCAGTGCTTTTAGGACCGTGTAATCATCTTCATGTTTTTGAATGGGTTTAAGCATCTTTATCCCTCTATAAATTCTATAGTCACATTGTTTCCATCTTCCAGAACATTTCCAGTTTATTATCAGGCACAATTCTTTCTATGCTTATAGTGTCACCATCTGCAAGAAGGATGGATAATTTGGATAAATCAATAATATTATCATTTAGTTTGACAACATATTTTATATTTTCAAGTAATATGTCTGTACATCCTGAAACATCGTTCATTATGTTCGTGTATGCATGGTATTGAGCTGCTTATCATCTGCAATAAACCCAACAACAGTCCTTGTTCCAATATCCAGAGCAAAATGGGTACTACTTATCTTATCCCATCATCTTTTTCATGATAGCTGCCATTATTATGTCCGTAGCACCAGGCTCGAAAAGCATATTAAATTCATTCTTTGAATTTGTGGAAGGTATCCGGCATTCACCTTTAACAACCACGAACTGGTCAGCAAGGTTTCCGATCTCCGCAGATATAAAATCGCTGACTCCATCCATGTTAACTTCAATACTTGGATCTCCTATTTTGAGATTGATACCAAGGAACTCATTAACAACACGCATGTAAGAACTACAGAGGTTCACTCCCATTTCACGAAGTTTCCTTATTTGTTGTTCCTCTATTTTTGTGGTTGTGCCTATGGATTTTTTCATAAGCAGGTCGGAAAATGATAATGCAGAGAATTTAGGGAACAATATGAGGGTTCCAGCGTTTACGTCACCAGACATGTGCAGATGTATCCCAACGACACTTTTGTTTTTTCCTTCTTCATTGCTTCGTGCAATGATCTCATCCAGAGTGAGCATCTCAACAACAGGTATATTGATTTTTACATCCCTGTTCACCATTTTTGAAAGTGAAGTTGCCAGATGGCCCATTCCAATATTTCCTGCTTCTTGAAATGCTCCTTTTGCCATTTCATCCAATTCTGTCATCTTATTCCCTCATTTTTAAATCAATGTAGCAATATCCAGGATAAGTGCGACACTTCCATCTCCCAGAATAGTTGCACCTGCAAATCCTTTAGTATTTTTCAAAATTTTGTTATCAAGCGTTTTAATAATTACTTCCTGCATACCAAGAAGTCCATCAACTATAAGTCCTATTTTGTTTCCCATCTTTTCAACAACAACAACGATGAGACTCTGTTTCTCCTCCTCTTCTGTAGTACAGTCGAGTACATTATGTAGCCTCAGAAGTGGGAGTACTTCGCCTCTTAGAAGAACAACTTCTTTTCCTTCTATTGTTTTTATATCACTGGCCTTTATTCCCACATCACGGATAACGTTTCCAAGTGGTATAGCGTATGTTTCGTCGGTCACTGTTACCATAAGTGACTGGATAATTGCCACTGTAAGTGGTAGCTGTAGTTTCATGATGCTGCCTTGCCCGGGTACAGAACTTATCTTCACGTTTCCTCCAAGGGTTTCTATCTTTGTTTTGACAGCATCCATACCGACCCCTCTTCCTGAGATATCGGTGATAGTTTTGGCTCCGCTAAAACCAGGCATAAAAATGATGTTCAGAGCATCTGCATCAGAAAGTTTATCGACCTCTTCTCTGGTCATTACTCCTTTCTTGACAGCGACATCTCTTAGAGTGGCGGGGTCCATTCCTTTTCCATCATCTTCCACTTCTATCAGGATACTATTTCTCTGACGTGAAGCTGCCAGCCGAACAAGACCTGCAACAGGTTTCCCTAATTTTATGCGCTCTTCTTTTGCTTCTATTCCGTGGTCAACCGCATTGCGTAAGAGGTGTACAAGTGGATCTCCGATCTCATCCAGAACAGTCCTGTCAAGTTCGATCTCTTTTCCTTCGACAATGAGATTAATTTGTTTACCTTCCGACTTTGCCAGGTCCCTTATCATTCTTGGAAATCTGCTGAAGATCTGGTCAATGGGAACCATTCTTGATTCCATAACTTCTGTCTGTATCTCATTTGTGAGGCGGTCAAGGATTGCAATTGACTCATCCAGGTCCTTTGCATTAAGATCAGAAGCAAGCTGGCTTAATCTGATCTTATTTATTATAAGTTCTCCAACCAGATTCATCAGGTTATCCAGTCGTTCAATATTTACCCTTACACTTTGTATGCTTTTGACTGCATCTGATCTTTTGACAACGGAGCAGGTTTGCCGGACCTTTTCATTATTCTCTTTTGCCTCCTGGTCGTTTTGCTCATCAGATGTGCTTTGGAAGACCGTGGTAGGAATTACAGTTTTAACTTCTGATATTTTGGAGATATTGCTGATAATCTCTTCATCTGTTGTTTTTGTGGCAAATATTACTGTGAACTCAAGATCAAATTTTTCATCTTCGAGTTCTTCCTCACTTGGTTGGCACTTAATAATTTCTCCCATTTTTGTGACATTGATAAGTACAAGTGTAGACCTTGCTGATTTAAGCACACATGATTCATCAAGGGTCACTTTTAAGGTTATAACTCTGTTACCATCTAATGTAGAACATTCTATTGAATGTTTTTCATTTTCAGACAATACAAGGTTATTTTCAGGAACAGTTTCAGTAGCATCTTGCAGTTCATTACTGATTTCATTTTCAATAAAGCTGGTACTTGTAGCTATTGAACCTGTGATCGCATCCATAGGTAGTGTAGTTTCCATGGTTTTTACAAGTGCAGCTTGCAGGGATGTGATATTTACTTCTTCTTCATTATCCACGGTCTCTACAAGTGCTTCAAGAGTATCCAGACACTCAAAGAGAATATCTATGAGTCCGTTACTAACTGCTACTTGTGATTTTCTCACCATATCCATTAAATTTTCCATTTCATGTGTCAGCTCTGCAATGGTGTTGAATCCCATTGTTGCTGACATTCCTTTCAATGTATGGGCTGAACGAAACATTGTATTGATATATTCCAGATCAGTAGGATTTTGTTCAAGCCCAAGTAATGAATCATTAAGTTGTTGTAGATGCTCTTCTGACTCAGTTTTAAAGATTTCTTTATATTCTGACATATCCATGGTCACACCAACCCTAGATTATTGTGATCTTATCTTTTTGCAATAACATTTCAATCACCAGATGAATTTAACATCCGTACTATTTCACTCGACATTTTGTCCAAAGGGACGATGCTGTCAGCAAGGCCTCGTTGGATTACTGCTCTTGGCATGCCATAAACAACACAGGTCTTTTCATCCTCTGCAATCGCCTTTCCCCCGGCATTTTTAATAGCTTCAACTCCATCAGCCCCATCGGCTCCCATTCCGGTTAAAACAGCAGTAATGATCTTTGCTCCATAGATGGGGACTAATGAGCTGAAAAGTCTGTTTGCGCAAGGTCTTACTCCCTGTTCACGAGGTTTTTGGTTGAGTGAAACAACTTCATGATAAAAGCCACCAATTTCTTTCGAGACAATCTCCATATGGTAGTTTCCTGGTGCAAGGTATGCATGTCCTGCATAGAGTACATCCCCATCTTTTGCCTCAGTAACTGTCAATTGGGATTGACCATCAAGTCGTTGTGCAAGTGATGCTGTAAATCCTGCAGGCATATGCTGGACTATTACAACAGGGGCTTTCAGGTCACCCGGTAATCTGGGTATAACCTGTTCAAGTGCACGCGGTCCTCCTGTTGACGACGCAATTGCAATGATCTTACCTTTGGCATGGTGTTTTCTCTTCTGAACAACCTGCTTCTTTTGTGTAGTGCGCAAAGTCTTTCCTTCATTTTCACGTGCCTTTTTCACGTGTTCTTCCATGAACCCGAGTTTTTTCAGGTCCACTTTAGATGCCATTTTTACTTTTTTGCGGATTTCTATAGCAATATCAACAATATTTAAACTGATATTTCCCGATGGTTTTTGTATGAAATCAACTGCTCCATATTCAAATGCATTCAGTGTACTCTCTGCTGACCTGGAGTCGATCGCTGTCAACATGACAACTGGTGTAGGACATTCACTCATAATATATCCCAGAGCGTGTAACCCATCCAGTTTAGGCATCTCAACATCCAGGGTAACTACATCCGGCCTGAATTTTTCAACTTTTTCTACAGCTTCAAGGCCATTTCTGGCAGTAGCTATTACGTTAATTTCAGGGTCTTCTTTTAGGATATCAGAGACAACCTTGCGCATGAGTGCGGAGTCATCGACTACAAGTACATTGATAGTCATATTAGATTACTTTTCCAATTACTTCCAGGACTTTTGCTGCATCAAAAGGCTTAACTATAAAGTCAAGAGCGCCGGTCTTGAGTGCATCAGTTACAACAGATTGCTGTCCAATGGATGAACACATGACCACTTTTGCAGCTGGATCCATTTCCATTATCTTTTTCAGAGCATCGATTCCTTCCATGTTTGGCATGACTATGTCCATAAAAACCATTTCTGGTTTTAATTCTGGGTACTTTTGCACGGCATCGAGCCCATCGACGCACTCGCCTACCACTTCATGACCATTTTTTGTTAGTATGTCCTTGATGACCATGCGCATAAATGCAGCATCATCTACAATCATTATTTTTACCATTTTTTTCATATCTCCTATATTTGGTATTGCATTGAATGTGCAAAATTTGCACTACATATTTGTATAATGTAAATTATATTTCTATTTTATTATATGAAGTTTAATATATTATATTAAATTATTGTTTATTTTGGTATCTGTCCTAATTTCAAGAACATATCATTTACTCTCTATGTAACATACGAAGCTTAGGACTGTAATCTCCGTATTATCAGTACGAATACTATATTCTATATAACTATATATTTGATATATATATAATTATATGGTACAATATTTTAAAAATATGGTTTGCAAAAAAACAAAGTAACTATTCAGCCTGATAAAAACGCTATCTATAACAATCTTGACAAAAAGTTGAAATGTAAATTTCATTATGAACATTTATTTTGATTGTTTCTATTGATTGCTTTTTTGATTCTTAGATTGTTAGTGGCAGATATCTTCATTTCGATGAAATCAGCACCAATAGGTAGATTGTGCTAGGCTGAATAGTTACAAAACAAATTCTATTAACTAAGCATTAGAAACATCTATTTTTATGCTATCGATAAGAGTATTATCAGGATGCAAAACCGGACAGATATACTTATTCCCGTAGAGAAAGCTACAATTCTGGTCCCTATGCGTGGACCAAATATGGATACATAGCGTGGTAAAAGGGACCTGATGCTAAATACAGGGAGCATGAACATACTTCCCAGCATAAGTACTATCATTGCCTGAATATATGATATTCCGTTATTACTTATCATAGGGCCTAATAGTGATATTCCAAGAATTGGGCTTGCAACGTAACTTGTGAGCGGGACAATACTTTCAGGCGGGATACCAAAAAGATCTGCAAGCGGCAATACATTGAATAATTCAAAAGCTCCCCTTTCCCTGAGTATGAAAACAACTGTGGTCATCGATATATAAATGAGGGCTATCTTGGTGAACAGTTTACGATTGCGCTTCAGAGATTTTTTGATCGCATCTTCCAGGGTAACCTTCTTTGATGAAATATTTTCTTCATACTGGCACCTGTTCTTTTTGAGGAATATCTTACTAAGTACTATAACTGCACTGACCTTTATAATCGCAGTTAATATGAATACCATTACATAGAAACCCCCGACAACCGATCCAAGTGCCGGGAGGACTATGGGTATTTGGTAGGTTATAATTTCCCTTACATATGCAGGTGTGCTGTTGAGCAATGCACAGAGCATGGTTTCTCTCTCATTGATACACCCTTCTTCTTTAAAATTCACGACCATACTATTTGCAGCAACAGTAGAGCCCAGTGCCACCATAAAAGATGATGCGCATGTGTCAGGAAGGTTTGTATACTTGAAAAGAGGTTTCACAATTCCTGAAAATTTCTGCATGAACCCAAGTTCGATAAGGATTCCGGTTCCAAAAAGCCCCACAAATATCATTATCAAAATGGGAATTGCGAAGTCCAGAACTTCAAGGAAAATGGAAAACATGATTATTGTACAGATAAGGAAGTAAATTAATCTATCTCTTATCCTACAAATCTATGAACAGGATTCTCATTATGAGCAACGTCGTTTTGAGTTATATATATAGAAAAACCTTATATTGATTGTAACATATTCAAAGGTGGTGATCGAGTTGAAAAAGAACCTTATGGATATTCTTGCCTGTCCTGTATGCAAAGGTGATCTTGTCCTTAACATCGAAAAGGAAGATGCTAACGAGGTTATATCGGGCACTTTGTACTGTTCTGCATGCAACGAATACTATCCTATAGAGGAGGGTATACCAAATATGCTTCCTCCTGATCTAAGGGAATGAAACTGCTGAGGAGATTCAAGTGCAACAGGTTCATATCAACAGGCTTGGTGTAAATTCACTGGAATTCGAAAAGGATACCGTTGAGTTACCTTTATCCCCTGGTGAAGAACGCAGTTTTGAAATCGTTTTGATCAATTATGGTGCACCAACACATGTCAATTTATCAGTAAGTGATTCTATAAGGGAGAATATCACTGTTCTTGAAGACAATCCGTATGTCAGGCATGAGGAATACATACCTTTTATTGCACGAATACCATACGATGGCAGACTCTACAGCAAAGGGCAATTATATATTACTGTTGGTTATGGTTCCAAAAGAGAGGGATTTGATTTGAACCTGGGTCATCTAAGCCCAAATGATAAGAGTTTCTCTGTTGATGTTGACGAATCTTTATACAATTTGAAAACATCCAAGCCCTCAAAATCCTCTTCTTCCGAAATATATGAAGGGGGACATTGGAGTGCTCAAGTTCCTTCCATATCATTTGAAATGCTAAGGTCATTTTTGAGTCTGTCTACTCCATATTCAGTTAATATTTTAAGGCTAGTTATATTGTTGTTACTGCTTTCTATTCTTGCTTTTGCAGTTCGGTCCATTGACTTTAGTAGTTTTCTGAGCATGTTCTTTGGTTTTTATCAATCTGTATTCTATGCAATTCTTCTTACATTTTTTATGGCTTATCTATTACTAAGACTTCCTAAATCTAAAAGATAATCAAGGTGGATAATATGAAATATATCATAGTTACCGGCGGAGTAATGAGTGGGATTGGAAAAGGAATTACCACTGCTTCTATTGGGCGCAACCTGAAGAACAAGGGGTATAAAGTTACGGCCATCAAGATTGATCCTTACATCAATATTGATGCAGGTACTATGAGTCCTTTCCAGCATGGGGAGGTTTATGTTCTTAAAGATGGGGGTGAAGTGGACCTTGACCTTGGGAATTATGAACGTTTCCTTGATACTGAACTTACAAGAGAGCACAACCTGACCACTGGGAAGATATACGAATCTGTGATCAGCAAAGAACGCAGAGGGGAGTATCTGGGCAAGACCGTACAGATAATTCCTCACATAACTAATGAGATCAAGGACAGGATTCGCAAAGTTGCTGCAAAGAGTGGCGCTGATATCTGTATGATAGAGGTAGGTGGTACTGTTGGTGACATTGAAAGTATGCCTTTCCTGGAAGCTGTAAGACAGATGCACAGGGAGGAACCAAAGGAAAATCTGGCATTTGTGCATGTGACCCTTGTTCCTATGGACGCACAAGGTGACCAGAAAACAAAGCCTACACAGCATTCTGTAAAAGAGTTAAGGGAGTTGGGCCTCAAACCTAACATCATTGTTACGAGATGTAAGGAACCCTTGCTTGAAGGTACAGTCTCTAAAATATCACATTTCTGTGATGTATCCGAGGAAGCGGTCATAAGTGCTCATGATGCAAAGGATATCTATGAAGTACCTCTTAACATGGAGGAAGAAGGACTCACTGATTTTTTGATGAAATATCTGGATCTGAGTTCCTCAGAATCAGATGATGCCTGGGCTAAGATGGTTGACAGAATGCACAATCTTAAAGGTGAGGTCGGGATTGGGATCGTGGGGAAATATACACATCTTGAAGATTCATACCTGAGTATAAGTGCTTCCATAAAACATGCTGCCATCGAGTGCGGTGTTAATTACGAAGTATGCTGGATAAATGCAGAATCTTTTGAAGAAGAGCCTGATACAATATCATGTCTCCTGGAATATGATGGTATACTTGTTCCCGGTGGTTTTGGGGAAAGAGGCACTGAAGGTAAGATAAAAGCCATACAGTATGCCAGAGAGAATGACATCCCGTATCTTGGTCTTTGTCTTGGGATGCAGTTGTCTGTCATAGAGTTTGCCCGGAATGTGGCAGGTCTTGAGAACGCCAACAGCACGGAATTCGATGAAAATACACCATATCCTGTAATTGATATACTTCCTGAACAGGAAAATGTAGTTGATATGGGTGCAACTATGAGACTTGGCGATTACTATGCAGACTTAAAAGCAGGTTCACTTGCAGAGAATATTTATGGTCAGTCCCAGATAATAGAGCGTCACAGGCATAGGTATGAAGTAAATCCTAATTATGTCGAAAAGATAGAAAGCCATGGAATGATCTTTTCCGGTAAGAACAGAAACAGAATGGAAATCGCCGAGATTCCCGGTAAGAAATTCTTCTTTGGATCACAATTTCATCCGGAATTTAAATCCCGTCCTGGAAATCCATCACCACCCTTCAAGGCTTTTATTCAGGCAATGATAAAGGAGTAAGATTAGAATTCAATTTAAAGGCGTAAAGATGAAGCCCACTTAATATGGGCTTAACTCATTTTCAATGGTTCCACTTTCATGTATTCCCTGAGGACAGTTGTTGCGTAACTTCCCTTTGGCAAAGAAAAAGTGAGTATTGCCTTGCTTTTTCCAGGGTTTAGTTCGTCTTCTCCGGTTTCAAATACAGGTTTGCAGCAGAGTAGTATTTCCCTGCGCAGTCCTTTTGATGCAAGAGCTGGCATTTGTTTCATCATAAATGCTTCCTGTGCCATCCCAGTCTCTTTATACATTTCTTTTTCAATATCTCCAGGTACATTACTTGCGAATTCAGTATTATATCCTACAAGAGGAGCAGTCACAAATGCTCTCCCTCTTCTTAGGAGATTGTTCATACCGTCTACATTTTCCTCGGTGGACTTCTGCATCTTTGTGACATCTGGCAGACCTTCCTTATTCCTGAAACAGATAATGTCTCCCGGGCGGGCTTCATCAAGGGGAAGTCCGAGTTCTATTCTTTTACAGATTATGCGGTTGAAGATATATGACTGGTAAGCGTGTATGAACATCCTGCTAATGTTTTCAGAAAGTACAGCAAATGACCCTGCAAAATCCCCTGGATTTTCCACAAGGTAATGCATCATTGCTCTCTCATATCTGAGACGTAATGGATATGTTTTAAGTCCTTCCACAAAATCCCTTCTTTCACATACATGATCTCTGGCTTCTTTCACATCATCCTGTTCATCGGGAAACGATTGTGCAATATATATGAGTGAAGCTTTTTCAAAATCGCCTTTAAGAAGTTGCTCTCCTACCATGTGGGTAATAGGTCTGATAGCTCCGAACCTCTGAATTCCAAAAAAGTTAGGAACTCCTCCAAAAGCAATAATCTCATCTGTTGTTCTCTTGAGATTTTCTTCCAGTTCATCAGGTTTAAGATCAATATCTCTTATGGTAATACGGAATTCATTACCGTAGAGATCACCAAGTCCAAGAGACCTGTTTGACCTTCCTATGACTTTCAGTTCCACGTCTTTGAGGTAGAAGTTTTCAATATCTTCTTCCGACATATCGTATATGCTGATCTTCTGGGTAGTCTTTGCTCTTTTATCCTTCGTACCGGCAAATCCGATTCTCTTCTGGCTGATGCCAAGTTTACGTGACATATCCCTGATAAGATGGTGCATATCCCAGTTGGCCTTGCTTATCTCCAGGACAAGATACTTTCCACTGTCACCTTCTTCACGGTTTGTGATCTCCCTGACAATAAAATCATCTGTTTCCTGTCTCAGTACGCCTCCAATTCCATTGCTATGTGTACAGTACAGGTCTATTCCCATCTTTTTTTCAACTGCTGGTATCATTTAAATCATCCTAATTTTGGGGTGCGATATCGATCACTGTGACTTTACTGGTGTTCAGGAAAGTCCATCCATGCTCAGTTGGAGCTGTTCCTCCTGCTTGCCCTCCTGCATATATACTGGATGTCGGGTCCAGCATCAACCATGAACCATACTCATCTCTAGTATAATATATTGGTACAGGTCCGTAGTATTCTCCTATTGCAGTTCCGATATCTTCTGTATTGTTTCCTATATACACTGCTGCAAAGGCATGGGTGTCGGTCAGGTAGATCCTTGAGGTTCCTCCGATGGATTCTACCAATGATGCCAGAAGAATAGCATAGTCATCACAATCTCCTGCACCGACTTTCAAAGTGTCACTTGGAGTGGACCATAGATCCTTTCCTCTGGGATCGCTTATGTATTGTACGTTCTTTTTTGTATCATCGAACAACGAGCATATCTGGTATATGTTGTATTGCCCTGGATATTTTTTCGCAGATTCTGCAGCAATTGTCCGCACTTCCACATCAAATGGCTCAATTTTGTCATTTATCTGAGTGAATATACTCTCGGGGTTTAATACGTAGTCTGGCTTCTGAATTTTAGCTTTATCCGAAACTTCAATTACAATCTCTTCAAAGTATTGTTTCTTGTAATCATGCCAGCTGTCTGATCTTGTCTGTGCAAACAAGGATATTTCTGGCTGGAGTTCAAGTTCTTCAATATTTTCGGGAACATCTATTGATATGCTTCCAATATTCTTTTCTTCCCCGGGAAGTATGCTTATACCTGCTTTATGCGATGCAAGTTCCTCTTCTGCCATTAAGTAAAAACCGAACTGGTATATGTAAACAGGTGAACTACCACTGTTTTTCACGTATACGCTGATAACACTCTTACTTCCTTCGTAAAATTCAGTATAGTAGTAGTAGCTTGAAACCTTAAAACCAGGCAAATGACCTGACAGCTCATCGGGCATATCTTCATAGAATGATATTGGCGTAGCTGGGACAATGGGTATTGTCAGTTCATCGGCATTTATTTGATAATAGTCCTCTGCCTGAAACAATTTTACCGAGGATGGCTTGAAAATATCCTCCACTTTGCCAAGTGGTTCAGAAAGACATCCTGATGATAGGATAACCCCGATAAATGTCACAAATAGTGTCGCATGCAGTAACAAATTCGTTTTTTCCATTTTTTTCATGCTAAACACCAATAGATTATAAGATGTAAAATTAAAGTAATTAAGATCCAAACTCAAAGTAGTTTCAAATTTCCTGTGACTTTGTCGAGCTCATCTGCTTTTGCAGGTCCTATGCCAAGTACTGTAACAGTTCCCGGTGAGATTTCAGTAAGTCCTGCGTCCTGTATAAGTGCAGTAGGAAATCCCTGCCTTCTTGCTACTTCTTTTAGCTGGAACATGTCTTTTAATGCTGTCACTCTCAGGACCACTTTTTTTTGGCCGCCTTCTTTCCATTTCTCAAGGGTTGTGCGGTCTGCCCATTCAGAAGCAGATACTGCTGCATGTGCAACCTGCACAGCAAGTTTTCCCTTTGATAATTTCAGGTCATCCCTGATAACAATACATTGTTTATATTCGCTCATTGTTCTTCCTGATCCCGGACATTTATAACCTGTTTTTAATGGCATCTATTATATACTCTGCTACATTGATATTCAGGGATTTATAAATGCCTGCTCCTGAAGGAGTTGCATTTACCTCCAGGACAAAACATTTTTCGTCCCCTTCAATAATGTCCACACCGGCAAATACTGCTCCTATGGCTTTGGCAGCACCAATGCACATTTCTTCCTGTTCCTTTGTGAGTTTACATCTCTGGGGGGTGCCGCCCTGACTCAGATTGTTCAGCCACCAGCCTTCCGGTGCTTTTCTGTAGATGGCACCTATGACTTTTCCGTCAACAATAAATGCACGAATATCCTGTCCGGGATTTTCTATGAACTCCTGTATGTAAAGCATTCCTTTTTCATTTATTGAGCCGGAAATTAGCTCATATACTGTTGTTTTTTCAGGAGTTCCATCCGGTCTTATCACTTTATTATCTTTTATGCGCTTGATATCTATTCCCTTGTATCCGAACACTGGTTTAATTACAGCATCTTCCCAGCTTTCTAATTTCTTAAGAGCTGGTTCTACATTCTGTGTGACAAAGGTCTCAGGTGTATTGATCCCGGTTTTTGAGATCAGGCAACTTGCACGGAACTTATTTGCCGCATTCTGTATGGCAGCAGGAGAATTGACCATGATGATTCCGCTTTCCTCCAGTTCGCAAAGGACATCGAAGCTAAACACATGAGCATCGCTTGTTCCTGGCCCCATGTCCCTTATAATAATCGCATCCAGCTCAGACAGATTGATCCTGCCTGCAAGATGCTCAATATCTTTTCCAATGGAAGTTTCCAGCTTTCCAAGATCTATGGAAACAGTTTCAAATCCTCTTTTCCTGGCTTCCTGCATCAGTGCATCTGCAGTCCAGTCCTTTGGGTCTGTAAGCACGATTCCTATTTTTTTCATATTAATTCCTTAAATTCTTCGTTCCATTTTCTGTAAATGCAGGCAGGAAGATCAATAACATTCTTCACAGAATCTATAATAATTCCGTCAGCTGTGGCAACGACATATGAAGGCTGGCAATTCTTCAGGTCATAGTCAACATGCTTTGATGTTCTTGCCCCGCCTTTTATTGATAGTTCTTGCATTCTTTTTCTGATAAGTGCTGCCAGCTCTCCACTGTGCTTCATCTGGGTATCCAGAAGTATATCCGCCTTCTTTACTTCGCTACTTAGAAGAAAAGACAGCATCTTTTCAACAGCCTGGAATGTGAGTTTGTCATTGCTGTGCTTGTTAAAAACTCCCTGTATATCCCGCAGGAATGAATCATCTGCAATCCATATTCTTTCTCCACCAAGCATACTTTCCAGTGTAATAATTACATTGTATCCGTCTACAAGGAGTATTTTTCCTTTCAGTTCCTTGCAGTGTAGTTTCTTTTTTTTACGAGCCTTTGAGCTGTCTGGAGAAAACACCGTGCGTGCAAGTATATATCTATTATTTTTTTCAAGCCCGTAATGATCAGCAGCAAACCGGATGGAACTATCTCTTTTGTATCCTCTCTCAAGAAGATAGCGAATATCCGTTGCAGCTTCTGCCATATCACCATACAGCCTGTTTTTGAGCATGTAATTATTTTCAATCATCAGGTTTCAATCTTTAATTCTGTATTTCAGAAGAATTATATGTGTCGGGATACAGGAGATTTTAGTTTTAGTATGTGCGTATAGTGAGTGGTAATAGTTCCTGGTGTTCAGCATCTTTTATTGTTCATTACATTCGGGTTCTATTTATATAGCTTAAAAAATATACTGCATAAGGGTATTGATGTGTGTTTGTCTGGATAAATAGATATTAACTTTTACGGGTGACATGGATGACTGGGCAAAAAAAGGGAAAAGTGCTTATAGTCGATGACGACTCATTGAACATCAAGCTGCTTGAAGCTCATCTCATGCATGAATATGAGATAATTTCTGCATCAGGTGGGATTGAGGCACTGGATAAAGTGGAGTTACACAGTCCGGACATTGTTCTGCTTGACTTGATGATGCCTGATATCACTGGTTATGAAGTATGTGAAACATTGAAGAATTCTGAAAAGACTCGCTTTATTCCTATTATAATGGTCACAGCCCTCTCCAGTCTGGAAGATCGTATAAAAGGTATCAATGCCGGTGCAGATGACTTTTTAACAAAGCCACTTGACAGGATAGAGATTAAGACAAGGGTAGGTTCTCTTCTTAGAATAAAGAAACTTCATGACGAGCTTGTAGCTGAACGGGATCAGGCAAAAAATTATCTCGACCTTGCAGGGGTAATGCTTCTTGTGCTTGATGAAAACAGTGTTGTCCGGTTAATCAACAAAAAAGGCTGTGAGATACTTGGATACAGTGAAGATGAAGTTATTGGAAAGGACTGGTTCGATAACTACGTTCCTGATTATTTCAGAGAAAATACCCGAGATATGTTTAACAAAATAATATCTGGCAAAAGCCATGGAAACGGAGATTTAGAAGTACCAGTTCTCAACAGCAAACAAGAAAAAAGGATAATGAGCTGGAATAATATTGCGATAAATATCCCAGGAACTAATGTAAATGGCTTACTTATTTCAGGTGAGGATATTACAGAAAGACTCGAAGCTGAATCTAAAATAAGAAGAGCAAATGAATATCTGGATAATCTTTTAAAAGCATCACCAATTGCAATATTATCTCTTGATCACAAAAAAAATATAATTACTGCTAACAAGGATGCTGCAGAGCTTCTTGGTTATAGCGCCAGTGAGCTAATTGCAAAACCTATAAGGAATTTTGCAGAAAATGTAGATCTGCTGGAATTCACGGAGAAAAAAAATTTTGAGGTGACATTTTTCACAAAACATGCTGAAAAGGTCAGAATGAACGTTTCAACTTCTTTTCTTACAGATGATGATGGAAACCAAGGACTCATTGTTACTTTACAGAACCGTTCTCGGCTAAGAGGAATATTCATCACTCCTCTTACTGAGGATGTTGACGGAAATACGAATAATAATGAGATCGAGATGGAAAGTGGCTATATTTATCTTTCAGATTCTGAGGATGCTACAAGAAGTTACCAGATTTTCTCTGATCTTGTAAGGAGTGGAAAACCGGGTCTTTGTATTACAAGACAGAACCCGGCTAAGATCCGCAATATATATGGTATCACAAAGACGCCAATTGTCTGGCTGACGAAAAATAAGATGAATGGCCAGGAATCCATCGATTCAACAGAACTTTTTAAAATATATCCAACCATAGCTGATTTTATTAATAAGGTAGATGATGGCGTTGTTCTGATGGATGGTCTGGAGTATTTGGTACTTGATAATGATTTTCTCTCTGTGGTAAAACTGATGGAGCAAAACAATGATGCTATCATGGCATCCAGTTCCAGAATGGTTTTACAGCTTGATCCAAATATACTGGAAAAGAAAGAGTTCCACTTGCTTAAAAGGTGGATGAGGTCTGCATCCGGAGATTTGGCTAAACAATGAATAATTAAATAATATTATTATAGTTTTATAAAAGGAAAGAGGGTATTATGCGATTTGCGGACACTATAGATGGTTTGAATGAGGTTTTTGAGACTGATATACCCAAAAACAGTGTTGTGCTTGTAACCGGTGCGGCAGGTACTTTAAAGTCAGGTTTTACGTTTCAGGTTCTTTCTAATTTCCTGGAACAGCAGGATGAATATGGCTTATATATAACATTTGAGCAAAGCAAAGAGAATCATCTTCAGAATATGGATAGCATGGGAATTACCCTATCTAAAAAGCTACATATTTCAGATTTTAGTGACTACAGGGTTGTTTATGATGATTTTTCAGATGATTTTTTGACTATTCTGGAAGAGAATATACTTCAGTTCAAAAAGAAAACCCGGGAAAAATGCACATGTGTAGCTATTGATTCCCTTGGTGCTTTGTACTCTCTTTTGAATGTGGAAGCTCAGGATATAAGAAAAAAGATGTATAAAATGCTTGAAACGTTAAGACGTGAGAATCTCACAATATTTCTCATCCTCGAAGAGGAAAAGTTATCCGGTATATCTGATCCGTCAACTGGTATGGAAGGTTACCTTGCTGATGGTATAATTGAGCTGGGACTTCATCTTAAAGGCAATGTTGCAAACAGGTATCTCAGAGTACGTAAAATGCGTTCTGCTTCTCATAGTATGGAACCCTGGATTTTGGCAGTATCAGAAAATGGTCTTAAGGTCTACAAGGGTAATTTCTAAAACCTGATACGAACATTTTTATATATTCCATACTAAGCGTATCGTTAGTATTAATCGGGGTGTGAAGGGTGTGTTTTCAGGATTCAATAATGCTTTTATCAATCTATTGTTACAAGTTCTGTCTGCTCTTGTTCTGGTCATTGCCATATCACAGGTATCAAAAGATCCTTATGGAAAACATTGCAGACTTGTAAGTGTTGCAGTATTGTTGCAATTACTCTCTATAATTGCGTTCATGTTCCCTTCGATGTCAACACTTACCGGGATAGGAGTAGGCTCTTTTCTGAAGACCCAAATCTACCTTCATCATTTTGCAGGCTTGCTGGTTATTGTTTTCTCGGTATACATCAAACTTGCAGTTGCTGGCAGGATAAGATCCATCGTTAATCCGTTTTATCTCATGAAAATAACCCTGGTAATATGGGTGCTTGTTTTCATCGGTGGTATCAGTCTCTATCTGTTACTCTGGGAAGGCATATCGTTTTTCTGACTAGCGTCTGTCTACGATACGCTTTGGTCTTCCTTTGACACGATAGAAGTCCAGTTCCCCAGGCTTTGTGTAGTTAAAGAGAATGTTCAGACTTCCGTCAATATATGAATTCTCCAGGTTTTTCTTATAGGAAAAGAAGGACCTGAGGAAATTTTCCTCGATAAGTTCTTCATCGCATTTCCGGAGTTCATTGCATTCCATGCTGACTCTCAGGGTTGTTTCTCCTTCATCGTCCCCGCCATAGAGAAAAGCTTCATATTCGCCAGTCAGATACTCCATATTCTCTCTCTGGAATACACCTTTTTCGATATCAACACGATTAAAAGGGGTGCCTGAAACCCAGAATGTTTCAGCTTCCCTTTGAGTATTCATTATCTTCATATGGGTTCTTCCACAGGCGCACTCTTTACGGCTAAGTACCACGCTAGTATCTTCAGTATCATAATTCAGGAGTACATTTCCACTCTTTGCTCCAACAGGTAACAATGTTGTAAGTACAACCCTGCCGCATTCTCCGTCCTTTACAAATTTATCCATATGCGGGTCATATACATCCAGATGAACAAGGTCCTCAGGAACATGCAAGCCACTTATGTCCGTGCACTCTCCACACATGGTTCCCTCGGTACTTCCGTATGTGTTGTAAACTTCACAATCCCATATTTCTGCAACGTATTTTCTGGATTCTTCTGCAAAGCTTTCTCCGCCTATAACAAGACGTTCAATGCTGGATCTTGCAGGATCCATCCCCTGCTCTTTCATTCTCTTTGCAAGATTAATCAGCTTGAAGATGCTTCCAACAATGGAAGTTGGTTTGTATGTTTCCATGACCCTTACGGGGAAAGTACATTTGCCTTCAGGGATGATGGTCATTCCGATGTTTCTGGCTGCAAGTGTCATTGTGTTTGCACCTACATTCATTCCGTAGGAAGCACAAACAATAACCCGGTCGTTTATTCCAAATCCTTGTGACCGGAAGCTTCTGGCATATTTTTCTGCATATCTTTCCCAGTCCTCCCATGTAAGGAAAAATGATTTCGGTGTTCCGCTGGTGCCGCTGGTTTCGTGTACTGTGAACACATCTTTCCAGTCCACCATCCTGAATCCGAAATCCTCTTTTACAGGTGGCTGATTTTCACGCAGGGTCTTCCCGGATATGATGGGGAGTTCAAGGAGATCTTCATGTGAGCTGATATCAGAAGGTTTAATATTATGCTGCTGGAACCATTTTTTGTAGAACAATGAATTCTCTGATGCATATTTAACAGTGTATCTGATCCTTTCATCAACAAGTGAATCAAGTTCACTCCTGTCCATGGTTTCAATATCCGGGTTGTAGAATGTCTGGTTTGGCATATTCATCAGTCCCATTGTTTAAATGTGTGAAAGTTTTTCTATCTGCTCTTTTATCTTGTCTATATCATTGGAAGGTAGCTTGCAGCTGTGATTCTGGCATATATGTACTGTAGTCTTAGCTTCTATCATTTCCATGTCCTTTGTGTAAACTGCAATATCTGTTATCTTTTCGTTGTTTTTCTCCGGCTTCAAAAGCAGAACCTTTTCGGGTATGAACCTTTCATTTATGGATGATATCACATTTTTGGTGTCAGTATTTTCAGGATCACCGACAATGACTATTTCCAGAGAATCTTTCATGGCAAAGTCCAGAGCAGACATAAACTGGGTATATCCAATTGGAGTAGTGCTTACTCTTTCTGAGAATGCCTGAATGCTTCTGTGAGCCACAGTTTCAAGTTCATGATCAGCTGTTATCTTTGAAAGCTTCAGGATGTTTAAAGCGCATACAGAGTTTCCTGAAGGCATGGCACCGTCATATACTTCCTTAGTTCTGAATATGAGTTCTTCTGCTTCGTCGGATGTATGGAAGAATCCTCCACTTTCACTGTCACTGAAATGTGCTATCATGTAATTGTTTAGTTTCAGTGCATGTTCCAGGTAACTGGTATCAAAGTTTGTCTGGTAGAGTTCTATAAGTCCCCATATGAAAAATGCATAATCTTCAAGGAAAGCATCTATGGCAGCTTCTCCATCCCGATAGCGATGCTGCATCTTTCCATCGCTTTGTGTCATTTCCTTAAGGAAGAAATTGGCTGCTTTTTCAGCTATTTTTACATACTCTGCATCATTGAAAGCTTGTGCAGCTTTACAGAGTGCAACAATTGTAAGTCCGTTCCAGTCAGTGAGTATTTTGTCATCCTTTAAAGGATGGATACACTTTTCGCGTTCAGTGAATAGTTTTTGTCTTGATTTTTCAACAGATTCTATAATATCTTCCACATGCTCCGCTTTTTTGGAAATAATATCATGCATGCTCTTTGTCATGTGGGGTATATTGGCGCCACTAAGTTCTTTTTTGTGTTCTTCAGCGAAGTTTCCTTCTTTTTTAATGTTGAAAATACTTGTGAAAAGAGTGGCATCTTCATTTCCAAGTACATCCTCAACCTCTTCTTTTGTCCAGAGGTAAAACTTGCCTTCTTCTCCTTCACTATCTGCATCTTCGGCTGAGTAGAATCCTCCGTCCGGTGAAAGCATATCTCTTTTAAGGTAGGTCAATATTTCTTTTGCAGTAGTTTTGTATTGTGGTTCTGCTGTTGCCTGATATGTTTCTGCCAGAGTGATCACCATCAATGCCTGGTCATACAGCATTTTTTCAAAATGCGGGACAAGCCATTGTCTGTCTGTTGAATATCGGTGGAATCCAAAACCTATCTGATCGAAGATTCCTCCCATACGCATTTTAATTAATGTTCTTTTCACCATTTCCAGTGCTTTTACATTGCCTGACCTTTTCCAGTATCTCAGGAGGAATGTAAGATGATGGGGTGTTGGGAATTTAGGTGCTCTTCCAAAACCTGCATGGGTATTATCAAAAATATTTGATAGCTGTTCGAATGCTTTTTTCAGTACCTCTTCATTGATAGTGACCTCATGTTCTTTTTTTCCGGAAGCTGATACCGCAGATGTTATGGCTTCAGCGCTATTGAGAAGTTCTTCTTTTTTGTTGATCCACAGGTCATTTATGGCAGGGATTAGTTCAAGCATTCCCGTATTTCCATATCGGCTTTCCCGGGGGATGTAGGTGGCGGCATAAAATGGTTTTTTTTCCGGTGTCATGAGGATTGTCAGTGGCCATCCTCCACTGCCAGTGAGCGCCTGACAAACTGACATATATATATTATCAATATCAGGTCTTTCTTCACGATCCACTTTAATAGAAACGAATGACTCATTCAAGACCTCAGCAACATTATCGTTTTCAAATGATTCTTTTTCCATAACATGGCACCAGTGGCATGTAGAATAGCCAATTGAGAGGAATATCGGTTTATTCTCTTCTCTTGCTTTTTTAAAAGCTTCTTCTCCCCATGGGAACCAGTCTACAGGGTTCTGAGCATGTTGTAACAAGTAAGGACTTTTTTCCCCTATCAATCTATTATTTTTTTCTGATGAATTATTTTTTTCTGTCGTCAATCTATCACTCCCAGCTTAAAATTAGTTTGTTATAAATATATACACTTTAATACACTTTAGTTTGAAATACTCTTCTTGTGAAAAGATGTTGATATTATGTTTTAATTCTCTGCTTACTTCCAAATTACTATGTATAATGATGATGGTGATTTACCGGCGTGCACAAAAATTTATATAGCACTCGTTGCTTATATATTTTTAATAATAATGTTGATTATTTAAAAGGTGGTACTATTATGGATAAACGATTAATTTTACCCGTTGCTATTATGTTTGCATCGGTTTTGCTTTTGAGTGGCATCATAAATTTCCAGGCAGGTTCTGCACAGGAGTCTGATGCTCCTGGCAATTCAGGTCATGTACTGGGAGATTCGGTGCTTATTACTCAGAAAGAAGATTCTAACCCTGCCACAGCAACATTTTCACCCCCCTCTGAGAATAAAGCACCAGCACCAACACCGACTATGTTTTCTAGAACGAGTAAGGCTTTTAGTTCTTTCAGTTCCTCTGCAGCTGCTGATGACTCTGTACAGAAGACCGATTCAGATGCTGCGGATAATGAGTATCTCCCCATTAAAGCTGATTTCTCCGTAGAAATTAATGGCCTGAATGTTAATTTCACTGAAATGTCAGAGAATGCAACTTCATGGGAATGGGACTTTGGAGATGGTACTAGCTCAACTTTGCAGAATCCAGACCACAGTTACGCAGTAAACGGTTCTTACACAGTTAGTTTGGTTGCTTCCGCTTTAGACGGGTCCAATGCTTCTGCAGAACAAATCGTAGATGTCAAAGATCCTAGCTCTTCTGAATCAGTAGTAGAAGAAGAAAAAGAAAATAATGTAGATGAAGAAGAGGATAATAAGGCAGACGAAGAAGACAACAAGATTGACGACGAAGGAAATAACGTAGATGAAGAAGAGTATCCTCCTATAAATCAGGAAATCCCTGAGTTCCCTACAGTTGCGATCCCAATGCTAGCAATTATTGGAATGGCATTCTTCTTTGGTAGAAAACAATAAAATCAGAATTGAATCTAAAAATACGAAAACCGCTGAAAAGTGGTTTTCAACACACTTTTTTTTATTTCTCTGATTTCGTCTTTGCGTATATTAGCATGTTTTATTCATCTTTTATTTGTTGTTCTATATCCTGCAAGAATTTTATTTGATCAACTTCATTGAGATATAGTTATTTTATCAGATTTGTATTTTTATTCTTAACGATGGGTATTTATACTCTGGCATTTATTGGACAATCCTTCAATATTATCACAGTATTATTTAGCTCATGGAGGATTATCTATCAGTGCAATTGCTTTGTTAAGCAGTGGTCTTGATTCTGTCACTGCCATTGCTGCAGTTCAGGAACAGATAGGAGTTAAGATGGCTCTTATCTTCAATTACGGGCAACGTTCAGTAGAGCGTGAGATCCAAAATTCGGTGAAGGTCTGTGAACACTTTGGGATTGAATATCGTATTCTTGACATACGATGGATGCGAGAGATTACCAATACATCCCTTGTCAATACGGATCTGGAAGTTCCCTCACTTAGCATGGACGAAATATCAGACAATGCTGACCCATCGATAACAATTCAATCTGCTAAAGCAGTCTGGGTTCCAAACCGAAATGGCATCCTTATAAACATCGCAGCAGCTTTTGCTGAAAGTATGGATTGTGAGTATGTCATTGTAGGTTTCAACAAGGAAGAAGCTGTGACATTCCCGGATAACTCTGCTGAATTTATCGCTGCAATTGACGATTCACTTTCATACTCAACAGCAAATGCTGTGAAAGTACTTGCACCTCTTATCGGCTTGGACAAAAAAAAGATCGTTGCAAAAGCTGTGGAATTAAGAGCACCACTTGAGTTTAGCTGGAGCTGTTATCATGGCGGGGATATTCCTTGCGGTGAATGCGAGAGTTGTACCCGAAGAAGAAGGGCTTTTGAGGCTGCAGGCATTCAGGACCCATTGCTTGTAAGGCTCGGGATATGACCCGGACATTTGATACTTTTTGGTGGATAACATGAAATGTATAATTCTTGATAAAATGACAGATTATGACGGCAGCCAGATATCATCACTCTGGGCCTATAACCTTGCAGATGTCCAGGCTGACTCGATCATTGCTTTTAGGGGAGGCTGTGATGTTAAGATCGAACATATGATCGATCTCGAGGACAAGAAGCAGGGTGATATGATATTTTCCACAGATATGGTCCACTTCATCATAGAACACTTTGATTCCACTGATCTGAAACTGGTGTATGCAAGGCAGAGATTGTTTACGGCAATTGTTGCAGAAGTACTTTTGGAATACCGCAATGACATTGTTAGAAAGGGTGATGACCTTTTTGTGGATGATAAGAAACTTACAGTATCTATTGCGAGTACATCAGCCGTTTCACAAAAAATTCACTTCGGAATAAATGTCGTGCACGATTATTATGGTAGTCTTGAGGATATTGGAATTAGCAGTGCTGATCTGACTGAACTGATGGAAAAGATCGCTAATTGTTACTATAATGAATTTATTGATATTGAGATGGACCTTCGTAAATCAAGACCATTGGATGTGATTTAGTGTTCGCACCCATTAATGAGATATTTTGCTCAGTACAGGGTGAAGGCCCGTATGTAGGGTGCAGGCAGACATTCGTTCGATTTACGGGATGTAATCTGAATTGTCATTATTGTGATACCCCTGTGGAGGCAACGAAGTTCTGCAGGGTTGAGAAGGGTGTGGGATCCAATGTTTTCCAGAACATTGAAAATCCTCTTTCGTCGGCTGAGCTTAGCGATATCGTAAAGTCATTCTCTGGTTTGCACTCAGTCTCACTAACAGGCGGTGAGCCGTTGCTTTATGCGGAATTCATATCCTCAATAGATGTGGATGTACCTCTATATCTGGAATCTAACATGACCCTGCCTCACATGGCTAAAAAAATAAAAAACAATCTTTCATATGTTTCTGGTGATGTGAAACTTCTACCTGACTCATCGCTTGATGATCCGGAGATCCATCTTGACAGGACCATCGAGTGCTTCAGAATTTTGAAGACTACACCGGACAGGGATTGTTTCTGTAAGATAGTTGTAACAAAAGACACACCGGTCGATGATATTGAAGGTATTGTCGGTGCCATATCCGGGTATATATCCACCCTCATACTGCAACCGGTGACACAGAAGGATATGCAGCCTGATCCTGGCTTTTTGCTGAGTTTGCAGGAAACTTTCCTTAATGATATTGATACTAGAATAATACCACAGACCCACAAAATGTGGGGGTGCTTATAATGAAAATGAAACTTGGAATAATTGATTATATTGACAGTGCTCATTATCTCCCTGGGCATGAGACATGCGGGATCGTTCACGGACATACTTATAAGACCGAAGTCGTGATCGAAGGTGATAAAAAGGACACTGGAATGGTTATGGACTTTTATGAGATCAAGAAGGTCATAAAGGAAGTTCTTAAAGAATATGACCATGTGTTGTTGAACAACATACTGGAGTTTCCAAGTGTGGAGAACCTGTGTGAGCATGTCCACACTAAGCTTTCATCCCGACTTGATTTCCCGCTTTCCGTAAAAATGTGGGAAGGCGAAGGCAAGTGGTGCGAAGTAAGTACATGTTAAATTAGCAGTTCACACATAACTATATCAATGAGTTTATCTTAAATTAGTCGTGTTTATTGGAGCTGCATAGGAGTTATATTTATGGAAAATGAAGAAAAAGGCATTTGTGAAATTGAAATTACTAAGGACGACGATATCAAGAGAATAATATCACAACATCCTTGTTATTCCAAAGAGGCCCAACACAAGTTCGGAAGAATTCATCTTGCAGTAGCTCCGAAATGCAATATTCAATGTAATTACTGTGACCGTAAGTTTGATTGTGTTAATGAAAGCAGACCTGGTGTTACCAGTGAGGTCCTTACTCCTCGGGAAGCTCTTGAAAAGACCAGACAGGTTCTGAAGGAATTTCCTTTTATCAAGGTAGTTGGTATCGCAGGCCCAGGTGACCCTCTTGCTAATGATGAGACCTTTGAGACACTGGAACTTATCAAGAAAGAGTTCCCGGATGTGACACTTTGTCTGAGTACTAACGGACTTGCATTACCTGAGAAATTGCCTGATCTGGTACAGGTAGGGGTTACTACATTAACGGTGACTTTGAATGCCATTGATCCAGAGATCGAGGCTCAGTTAATAGGTCATGTCTCTTATAAGGGTAAGATATATCGGGGTATCGAAGCTGCTGAAATAATGGTCAAAAATCAGCTGGAAGGTATCAGGCTTGCAGTTGAGGCTGGAATGGTGATCAAGATAAATACAGTGCTTGTTCCAGGTATCAACGATAAACATATTATTGAAATTGCCAAGAAGATTAATGAGCTTGGTGTATTTATTATGAATGTGATGCCTCTTATATGCCAGGCAAAATTTGCGCATATGGAACCACCAACACCCGCAGAGCGCAAGGCTATACAGAACCAGTGCGAGCCTTATGTCCAGCAGATGCGGCACTGTCGTCAGTGCAGGTCTGATGCGTATGGCCTTATTGGAAAGGATATGTCCCAGATGAGCGAAGAGCGCAGAAAAGTCATTAAACTCGATATGGATAAGAAGACTCATTCAGATGAAAAGGCCTAAGCCTCTTCATCTGGCGTTTTATAATATTATTCTATTTATTAATTTAATTAATTGTACAGGTGTTTTTTTGTATATAGAAGAGCTTGCTGTAAGCTTAAGGAATTTTGAAGGGGTTACCCGGAAAAAACCAATTGCAGAAATAGTGAGTATGTTCGAGACAGTTCGCTCGGAATATGGGGATGTAATTGATGATTTCGGGGATGATGCTGCAGTTATCGACATTGGTAGCGATGATGTTATCCTCTTTGCTGCTGATGCGATCTGGGGAAAAATAGTCAATAAGAGTCCCTGGTGGACAGGTTACACTTCCGTTGTTGTAAATGTGAACGATATCTCTGCAATGGGTGGTCGTCCCCTTGCAATGGTCAATGTCATGGCTTCCAGTGACCAGGAATCCACTGAAGAGATAATGAGAGGTATCCGTGACGGGATCAGGAAATTCGGTGTACCCATGGTAGGTGGGCACATGCATCCTGACACTTCGTATAACTCGCTTGCAGTATCTATTATAGGTATTGCTAAGAAGGATTGTGTGATCCGAAGTGACAGTGCAAGGCCAGGAGATCTTGTGATAGTTGCCTACGATATGGATGGCAGGGTCGGACTGAATTCTCCTTACAGCTGGGATACAACTTCATTCAAGGAAGCTGATGTTGTGCGTGAGCGTTTCATGGTCATGCAGGAGATCGGAGAAAAAAAGCTAGTAACTGCAGGCAAGGATATCAGTAACCCGGGTACAATTGGTACCCTTGGTATGCTCTGTGAAGTGAGCAGGATGGGCGCATCTGTGGATATTCGAAAGATACCACGACCAGATGATCTTGACTTTGAGCAGTGGTTGAAGATATATCCTGCAACTGGTTATGTTGTCACTGCAAAAGAAAAGAATGCTTCTGAGTGTGTTAAGGTATTTGAGAACGCTGGTCTTAAGGCTGCTATTGTGGGTGAGATCAATGATAGCCAGGTCATTGATATTTATGATGACAGCGGGAAAGCTATTGTCTTTGATCTTAAAAATGATACAATTACAGGAATTTGAAAGGACTGGCTACTAAGCCTGTCCGTTTTAGCTTTAACTTAATCGCTTTCTACCCAGGCCTTCAGTTCTTCGTGCAGATACTTTTCAGCAGCCTGTACTTGTTCCAGGACACCCCTGAGGACGATCACTTCTCTCTCATCTGTTTCTACAATGTGAACCCCTATCTTTCTTCCCAGTGCTTCAAGCTCGAATTCTTCCACAAGGTCGTAGATTATGTATGAAGGAGTTCCAGGTGGCATTATCAGATCATAGAGGTTTTCCAGGTCCTGTACAGCAGGATCTGCTTCCATTTTGCTTTTTGTTCTTTCAAGGTCCTCAAGTTGCAGTTTTTTTGCCAATCTAATCACCGTCTATTCTGTTTTGATGGTGTAATATACATAAATAGTAATCGCTGTGTTTAATTGGGTTTAATTATTAATAGTGTTAGTTGCAAAAATGTACCTGGTTCAAATGTGCTTGAAAGCACTTGTGAAATCTGGAGGGAATGAAATGAGATTAATCGGTTTATCAGATGAGAAAGGACAGATAAGGGTCGATTTTGGTGGATGTAATATGAAATGTCCGTATTGTGTTCACATACATCAGCCTGTGAAGGAGTGGACTGTTGATGAGGTGATGGATTATGCGAGCAAGTCTAGTACTGAGAATGTCTATCTTGGGGGTGCGGAGCCAACTCTGCAAAAAGACCTTCTGCCGCTTATTGAAGAACTTCACCGTGCAGGTAAGCGTGTTATACTAAAATCAAATGGTATGAAACCTGATATTCTTGAACTTGCGTTTCCTTTTCTTCATGGTTTTGTGCTTGAGATCAAAGCTCCCAGTGATGATATTAAAGGCATAATGGAGCTTACGGGTATGTCAGAGGAACGTAGCACAAAGTATGTGGGGCTTCTTAAGGAGTCTCTGTTCATTGCAAAGAAAAAATGGCTGAGGATCTGGATAAGGGTAGTACCTGAATATGTGAATGCCGATACGATGCCACGTATACTGCCTGATCTTGAAGGCGCATCAGAGGTTATGCTTTACCAGTTCATGAGCAACCCTGACTTCGATCTGCCATTTATGGGGCATGATAAGCCGGCTCCTTCCTGGAGAATTATTAAGAGTCTGGGGGAAACAGTGGTTAAAACAGTTCCTTTGGTCAGGGTCGTTGGTGAAAGGGGCCAGATCTTGTTGAAGGAATAATAGTGCTTAACGATATTGTAATGCTAACGAGATTACAATGTGTTTGAAGGTATTTTTGAAGCTATTGTCTTCAAATACTCTTGACTGATAAACAATAGGATTAAAATAGTGTGATGCATGATACATACTATACTTTTATTCCGTTTAAACTTATAATAAGGGATGATACAAATGCAAGAATATAAATTCAAGCGTGGTTCTACACCTGACATGGATAGGATATACGAATGTCTGAAAGAGGCTTTTTCAAGCGATATCAAAAAGGAAGATGAAAAATTAATTACTTCTTACGGTATTCTTTCCAGTCTGACAGTATGGATAGAAAATAAAAAACTCGTTGTTGATACGGTGTCTGATACTTCTAGTACAGATGATGAATTGATTCTTGATTCCAACAAGCGTTTTAGGGATTTTCTTCTAAATGCTACTGGCTATACTGCGAAGGAGCGTTTGAAGCAGGCTAAAAAGGCTGTTTCCAAGTAAACACTATCTTTATTTTTCTTTATTTCTACAAGTTGGTATGGTATGGATTTTCTTGAAAAACTGAAGAGCTTTGACATTCCCACATGCCTGCGGATATGCGCAGGAACAGATGGCTCGATTACTTTCCTGCTTGAGATAATGACCAAACACCCTACGGCCGTTGTGACAGAGTTCCAGCATATTGTCCCGGCTGATGAGCAGAGTGCAGAGATATTCGGAGTGAAAATTGGCGCAGATATCAACGAGCGCGTGGTCACCCTTACAACCGGGGATGTCCCCTATGTATATGCAAGGTCACTGTCAGCTATCGAGAAGATGCCTGAAGCTGTCCGCTCTGACATGATGAAAGCCGACATCCCAATTGGCAGGATACTGCGCGATCACAATATAGAGACAAGAAGAGACTTTGAAGGCATCGATATAATCGAGGAAGCTCCACTCTTTGGAGTAAAAAAAGTACTCTCCCGTTCCTATCGCATTGTCCACCACAATGGTGTCCTCATGTGGATCAACGAGCAGTTCCCGGTAGATGAGCGCTGGTGCTTATAAATCACTGATATTCCAACCGAAAACTTATTAATTGAGTCTGCGTATTAAGGGAAGCATCCCCAATACTTATTATGTGCCTCGGTGGCCTAGGGGTATAGCGCGTCCTTGGTAAGGACGAGGTCGTGGGTTCAAATCCCACCCGAGGCTCTTCATTTTAGGGTTAAAAGCCCCACAATTCTTCTTTTTGTTATAGTTATTAACTTCAATAGATTATGCTAAATCAAAAATGACTGATTTGCTATAAAGGGATTTTTAATTAATTTTACTAAAAAAGGATGCTATACGACAATTAGCCTATGATTTTACTGGAACAATCAACATAAAAAAGACCATAAAATTGTATTGCAGGTTAACTGTGGCACACACGCATTAATCGTGTACCTAAGGGAACGGGGGAAAGCCACGGGCGGTGCGAAGCGGTGCAAATGCTGGGTGGGTTAGGTTTTAAAATGTAGAACTTGATTTTAAAAAACACTATCAGCTAATTTCAGGATAGAAAAAAGAAAAGAAAATAACAGTACCACTGTAGAAGGAGTTGCAGTCGAAATTATACAGGGTTAAAAAAGTAATATTTAGTCTTCATAAAGACGATGAAGTTTAGCATGCTCTAAATAATCAATTAAATCTTGTTTAAGCGGACTTTCCTCATTTTCTATCAAGATGCCAATAGCAGTTTTCATATCTTCATTACTAAATTGGTCAGATGTCCAAAACTGAGTTATCACTTGATAGGCTTCCCAATCTGGATTTTCATTAAAGACTTCTTTTAGTTCAAAAGCTAAATTACATTCATCTGAGCAAATAGGAACCGTAACTTCTAATTTAACGCCGCCTTTATTTATTTTCCTTGTGAAAATGCGGTCAACCTCTTCGATGTCCATTTTTTTAGAACATACTACACATCTGTTAATGGTTAATTGATTTTGTATTTCAATGTTTTTTTGTATGCAGCATTTTTTGTATTTTTTGCCACTGCCACACTTACAAGGGTCATTTCGTCCAATTTTGCCTATAAAATCAACTCCTATTTTGTTAAAATGGAGATTACACTTCATAGTATTTTTGACTTTGGCCCCATTTTATGTACTGTACGTACAAAACATGAAAAATAATCTCTACCTTCGGCTATTCAAAATTAGCTGATGACTCTACTATACCTCATAGTATTGTGATTAGACCTTACAGCAATCTTACGAGTAATGTCAAGTTCTTTGAATTCCACTATAATTTTCTTGGCTTGCTGGTAGGTATCTAATATGATAGATTCGAGGTCATGGATACGTTTTGGTTTAATTGGTTTCAGATTCATTTTACGTTCCTTAAAAGGGAATAATACCTGAATCTACAAAGACCTGACCAAATATCCTTTTGAAACTAACATCAAAGCCTAAAAAGAAATCAACGAGAGGCTCTTTTTCATATTATTGACATTAATCACTTTTTAGTTTTCATTTATGTCTCTGGTCTGAATTTATTTGTTGCATAGTTTAATTTAAATTTTGAGATTTTATTTCATACTGGGGTATTTTGTCGTGTATACTCAACAAAAAACACTTATTTTATCGTTTATACTCGATGGCTATATAAACAGAAAGGCACTATTATTATTTATGGACACCAGGGATAAACTGAAAAGTACTATTATTGACTGGCAGGGGAAGGAGTTACCGCCACTTCAAAAACGTAAATATGAGCTAAATATTGATACGCCTCATGTAAATGATATTGTGGGTGTCAGGAGATGTGGTAAAACCTATTACATGTATCAGTTAATGTCAGAATTGCTTGAACAGGGTGTACCAAAGAACAATATATTGTATTTGAATCTTGACGATGACAGGTTGCAGCCACTTAACGGAGATGAACTTCAACTCTTGATCGAGACATTCAGGGAAATGCAGGAGATCTCCGAAGACGATCGTTTATACATTTTTCTGGATGAGATTCAGAACTTTCCTTCATGGGAGAGATGGGTCAAAGGCATATATGACAGAAAACAAAATGTGAAGATCGTAATAAGTGGTTCAAATGCATCCCTGCTTTCACAGGATATATCCACACTGCTTACTGGCAGGCATCTAAGCACAAGAATGTTCCCTTTCAGCTTTGTGGAATTTCTAAATTATCATTCGATAACCTACGATTTGAAAGAACTTCCATATTCCGAAGACAGAGCAATTATCAAACGTAAGTTCACAGAATATCTTAAAAATGGAGGATTTCCTGAGATTATCGTCTATCCATCTATCCAGCATCGGGAAATATTACAGTCATACTTTAACGACATCATATATCGTGATATAATCTCAAGATATGGCATACGTAATCCCCTCATATTCAAGGACCTCGCATTGTTCTGCATATCAAACATCGCAAAACCGCATACTTACAATTCTCTCAAAAGGTTATTTGCCAATTATTCATCTCTCAGTACAGATGCCATAATTAATTATCTTTCATATCTTGAAGATACCTTTTTGCTTTTCAGTATCCGGCATTATGATGAATCATTGAAGCAGCAGATGAACAAACCCCGGAAGTTGTATTGCATAGACACAGGTATGATCAACGCAGTCTCTTTCAAACTCTCCTCTGACACCGGAAGATTATACGAAAATCTGGTTTTCATCCAGCTTTTACGCTCTGGCGATGAAATATATTACTGGCAAAATCAGAAAGGACACGAAGTTGATTTTGTAATGAAGAAAGGACTTGAGCCAACCCAATTGATTCAGGTATGCTTTGATCTGTCTGACCCCAAAACCAAAGAACGTGAGATAAATGGTCTCCTGGCCGGAATGAAGAATTTTAAGATGAACGAGGGCACTATTATCACTTCAGATGATTTTGGTGAGGAGATTGTTGATGGGAAGAAGGTGAGGTATGTGCCATTGTGGTATTGGTTGTTGGAAGAGGATTATAATTAAAGTGGCATGTGGATGCTTTGCAATAATAATGGTCTAAAAGTCGCAAAGTGGTGCATTTGAATTGCCAGGTAAAACACCTTTTGTTTTCAGAGTGCTATGGTAAGTTGCAAATCGAGGGCTGACAGGTTTAGATAGTATTTCATTGTTTTATTAATATTCAAGCCTAAATCTCAAATCAACCTTTTAGTAAACGGTTGGTGTGTCAATACGGCTTTTAGCCGCATTCACACAAGACGAAGAGAGTACTTGAAAGGTAGATATTTTTAATTACTCTGTGACAGTTTATTCCTCTATAGTTTCCAACATATTCTGTTCCCTTTCATCCCATACGCCATCGATAATCGCGAATACAACATTACTGTCGTATAATGTCATCTCTATTGTGTGGTTGGTTACTACTTGGGTGACCATCTGGTCTGTCCTGTTACCGTAACCTCCGTGGCTGCTGGTGAATGTGTAAGTGAGGCTATGTTGTGAAGGATATTCGGTGTTGGAATGGTAGTCTTCAAAGGCTAAGTTTGAGCCATCGAAACTGTACGTGGGAGCATTCATGATCCACTCCTCGGCAATCACTTTTCCCTCATCCTTAGATATTGACATGGCATAGCTCCTCAGATCAGTCAATGCTTCATTTATTTCCTGCAGATTGGCAGGCATGTAATCATTGAAATATGGATCTATCTTTACAGTCTTAGTCATTCCGTCTTGAGTCACTGTGATTTCTGCAATTCCGGTATCGGTAACAAGTGGCTGTCCTTTCTGTGGTTCGTAGAGTTCTTGCATCCCGGTAAAACCATTATTTCTGAGAAGGTTAAGCAAGTTGTTGCGAGTTTCCTCGTCAATTGGTTTGATGTATCTGGTTGTCAGTTCATGCTCATAGTTGTAGTAGCTCAGATTAACCGTTGTAGAGTTAACAACAAGTTCACTCACCGCCATCTCAGCTGGAGAGTATGCTCCGTATGTCAAAAGGGTGATGACAGCGTCATCGGATATCTCTGGTGTACTGTTTTGTTCTTCTGTACATCCTGCACTGAGAATTACGAGTGCCAGAAGGAATACTATTATAATTCGTTTCATAAAATTCTCCATAATTGTTAATCTGTTCAAATTTATAATTGCTGCTGGTCTGTCAGCTATTGTGTGGTATGTAAGTTAACTTATTAAATAATTATCTAAACTTCAAATTGAGTTGTAGTTATGGTTTTGGGAAAAAAAGGATGTTTCGACATTATTATTCTAAAATGGATTCTAAGTGATTGTAATTGAGCATTGATATGAAAAATCGTATTGCAGCCAACTTTGGCACACAGGTCTTGATCGTGTACCCAAGGGAACAGGTAAATAAGTCATAGGCGTAGTGAAGCGGCGCAAATGCTGGATAGGTAGGGTATTTTGAATGATATGATGAGATATCAAGAGATTTTGTAGGGGTATATTACATGCTCATAACTCTGGTAAAAAAATTCAATATGGAATCTCAAGTGCATGGATTATTTTTTCAGTGTTCTCGGGATTATTGAATATGAGACGGATATTTCCATTCTTGAAATAGTAGAGTCTCATGCTTTCATCAATATGGGATTGACCGGGCTGTATCTTTATTCCCTTTGCTTTGGAGGGAGATGTGGTATTTAGAGTTATGTCCACAAGTTTCCCGAGGCTTTCAAGGAAACTGACAGATTGTTCGGGATTTTTTAATGCTTTTAATTTTATAACCGTTTTATTCGTTGTTTCCAATACTTCTGAGGGAGAAACGTAACTGACAGGTATAAGACGCCTGCAATCGCTTTTAATCCTTTTTAGAATATGCACGTCGTTTTGTAAATACTCAGTTTTGATATGTTCAGCTATCTTGAAGGCATCATAGGTTTCCAGGTTATCGATAAATATAAGAATGCTGTCGTAGTCCACAGAGATTTTTGGATTATTTTTACTTTCAATCTGAATTATTTGATTTAAGAATATCTCCTTGATGTTGTTTATGGCCTGGCTGAGGTTCACGGAGTCAGTAAAAGGAAACAGGAACAAAGACTGTCGACTGGCGGAAGGAATAATACTTCCAAGATGAGTATTGATCTCTTTGATATTGTCTTTTGTTTCTTTCTGAGCATTGTACAATAGTTCGATCGTTTCGTTCTGCAAGGAGTAAGTCGTTGTTCTTAGATCGTTATTGTCTTCGGCCATCAATCGTCCTTTTAGCATTTAACTTATATATATTTTTACTGAGCTATTGACAAGCTGCACTTCACCTTTAAATAGTTGGGGGTCAGCCCTCATTCTTTTCGAAGATCGGACTATCCAAAGATCGAATTCATCCAGCTTGTCTTTAGTAGTTCTGCGCTGGAGTTATCAGGATTTCTCGGAAGCTCAGATAAGTACGATCAGTATTGAACTTCTGTTGTCCTGTTTCAGTTCAAAGCTTCACATTTAAGGGATGCTTTTATTTGAGTCATCAATTTCTACTAAACGTAATTATATGCAATGGGCTATATTATCCAATACTATATTTATTTTTTTAATAATTGACGATGATTCAAAGCCCATATACATTGATTTCAGAATGAGATGAAAAGTTTTCCTCTCTATCAATAATTTTATTTCCGCAAGCTTGTAACCAACAGAGGTCCCCATAATATCAGATTGCTTAATTTCAGGAACGAATACTTTTTTGAGGCAATTAAAAAAACACAATAGTCTGCTATATTAAAATATCTTCGGAGAGAGATTTTTACTCTCTCCTTCTAATGAACCACAGTGCAGCTAGTGATCCGGTAATGGCTAAGATCGCTTCAAAACCAGGTTGTGAAACTGCTGTCTGTTGGTTGATCACAGAATCAAAGAGTTCCTCGGAATTACTAAGATATTCATTCGTTCTCTCCGTATTGTGTATTCCGTGACTTCCATCTGATTCTACCGCTGTCATGTAGAAAAGGGCATTGTTATAATCTTTCAGCGCTTCATCATGTACTGCGGTTCCGTTCAGATCTTCCAACGAAATTGTTGCATTTGCTTTCAAAGTTTCCAGGGAATCAAGTCTTTGTGAAATGATTTCCTGTTTTGCCTCTACAACGACTATAAATCCTTCCTTATGGCAATCATAACACCCATTGGAAGATTCAAAACTGAATAGTAGTTCCGGATTGAAATCAAATGTGTGTCCTGTTATGGCAGTTTTATGGGTTGTATCATTGTATTCCCGGGCAGCCATGTGACAGTCGGAACATCCGATATTGCCTGGATGAAGGCCGGTGTCATATATAGAACCATTGTACATTTCCCACTGTGGGTGACGAACAACATCTGTCATTCCATCAGCAGTGGCGTGTTCTGAATTATGGCAGTTTCCACACAGCTGCACATTATCTTCAATCCTGTAATCTGCAGAGTGTGGTTCATGGCAGGCAATACAGGCAATACGCCATTCAGACACATCAGATGCTTCAGGAACCTCGTCAAGGTTCAGTCCGTAAACATCCGGGTCTGCAAGGTTTGGAATTGCACCTTCTGTGGATTTGCAGGATACACAGGATTTTTCCCCTCCAAGAACGAACGGTTCAGCAATATCGGTAGGTTCAGAGTGACTGGCCATGTTACTTATATTGAAATCAGCAGTCTGGAATTCATCCCATTCCTCAATCACTGGATGGTGGTCACCCATGTGGCAGTTCCCGCACATTTCGGCAGAAATGTTCACTTCCGGTATATGGGCGGAAGGGTCATCCACGTGTTCATCATAACCTTCGGCTGGAGGATGATGACAAACTTCACAGGTAATCGGTTCGATCGTTGTTTCTATGTCTTCCCTGCCCCATGCTTCTTTTATGGATGATTCGAGATGACACTCAGTACAGCTTTCAATATCTGCAACCGAACCATTGGCCGCTTTCAAAGATTCAGCATGCGCTGATGAATTCCATATTTCGTACTCTTCGAAATGGCAGTTTTTACAGGTCTCAGGTTGCCATGCGACAGATGTCGCAGTGAACATGAAGATTATAGCAAATGCTAAGCATATGTATTTCAGCAAATAATTCCCCCATAATATCTAAGTAATATTATTCTGGTTTAATTCTATTTAAAAAGGTTGTGTGATAGAAAATGATCTCTTCTAAAGGTAGTAGGGTCCTTGTGGAATCCTCACTTATTAAAGGCTTGTAAATCTTTTTTTGTAACTATTCAGCCTAGCACAATCTGCCTATTGGTACTGATTTCTTCAAAATGGAGATATCTGCCCACTAACAATCTAACAATCAAAAAAGCAATCAATAGTAACAATCAAAATAAATGTCCAT
>JAVEPM010000121.1:0-6780 GCA_034008115.1 Methanolobus sp. | reverse complement strand
ACTATTTTTGTAATCGCACCTAGCACATTCTGCTATTAAAGAATGTTTAATAAGAAAATATCCACATTTTGGGCAAGAATCTATTTGTTCTTCTTGTTTTTTCATATTTTTATTTCTCCCTTAGGAGTGTTATTTATTTAATTTTATTTACTGCTCCGCCTAATAATCGGACGCTTTTTTGTTCATATCTTTTTTGCTTTTTGCCCAGTGTATTTTTCCCACCGGTGAATTATTACGTCAATGAATCGTGGATCCAATTCCATCAAGAATGCATTGCGACCAAGTTTTTCACATGCCATCAATGCTGATCCGCTTCCTCCGAATAGGTCAACAACATTGTCTTTGAATTTTGTGCTGTTCTTGAGTGCCTTCATAATCAGCCAGTCTGGTTTTTCAGTTGGATGGACATATTTTCCCGTCTCTCTTTTGTCTACCTCCCACACATCGTAATCGCTCCGGTCTCCGAAGTATGAGTGCTTTCCTTCTTTCCATCCATAGATGATTGCCTTTCCTTTTTTCTTTTTCTTGGCACCGCCTTCATTCTTTCCTTTGATGATCTGCTCATGTTTGTGCGGATATTCGAGCGTATGTATTCCAGCCTGATTTTTTACCCATATGATGACCTCGGAGATATGCACCCCGGATTCTGTAAGAGTTTCTTCGAAGGTGGCGAACGACTGCCATCCAGTGCAGACATAGAAGACCCCCCCCTGTCGAGTGATTGATACAAGATTTACGAATACATCCCGAGAAAATTCACGGAAGCTTGCATCGCTCATATTGTCGTTTTTGATACTTCCAAGTTCTTTGTTGCTGGACTTATAATTCACATTGTACGGAGGATCTGTCCAAACCATATCCATCTTTTTTCCTTCAGTGAGTTTTATGATGTCATCGATACTAGTTGAATCTCCACACATTAAGCGGTGATGTCCGAGCTGATATATTTCTCCTTTCTTTGCTTTGGCAGGAACTTTTTCAAGCATTTCCTCAACGGTCTCTTCATCGTCTTCCATAAATTGGTCGAGTATTTTGCTAACTTCTTTTTCATCAAAGCCAGTGAATTCAAGCTCATCAGTTATTCTCAAGTCATTCATCACGGTATAAAGCTTGTCGATATCCCATTCACCTCCGATTTTATTCATGGCAAGGTTCAGAGCTTTTTCTTCATTTTTACTCACACTGAGTTGAATTGTTGGAACGTCATCATGTCCTAGTTCTTTCCATGCTTTGATTCTTTGATGTCCGGATATGACCGTGAAGTCTTTGTTGATAACTACTGGCTGTATAAATCCAAATTTCTCAAGTGATTTTTTGAGTCTTGCCAAATCTTTTTCCGATATCATTCTCGGATTATATTCGGCTAGTTTTAATTTTGATATTTTTAGATCTGTTATGTTCATATTCTTTTCCATTTATTATTTGAACAATTAGGACATCTTTCTCCAGCTACAAAAAGTTCATGTCCAAATCCTTCTTGAACATGTGGTGTTCCTTGTGTTCCACATTGAGTACATTCAAATTTTTCTTTTTTTGCTTCTTTTTCCTGAATTACCACTCCCATAATGTCATGCTGTGCGAGTATTAAAAAACCACCAAGCTCACGACCAGAGAATGGTGCATACATAATTTTGTCTCCGGGTTTTATTTCTTCCTCTACGTCTTTGCCTACGCTGATCACTGTTCCAACAAGTGCTGGATTTTCATCAGTGTTTGTGATGATGATTCCAGTCTTTGACTTTTCTTCGAGTTCGTCTTTCTTCACGATGACGTTGTCGAATAATGGTCTGATTTTAATGTTTCCTTCCATAGTTTTTTTGAAGTTTTAATTCTTAATTCCATTATACTACTTTTCCAATATGTGTCAACTATGCCAATACCACTTCCTCGGCTATTTCAGCACTCATTTCCTCAGTTATGCTTTTACGCTCTACGGCCTCTCTTTTCCGTATAAATGAGGATATTGGTATGTAGTGAAATGCCTTCTTTTTCCTCGGAACATACCAGCAAATGACGACATACGCAGGCTGATTTTTTAGCACAAAGCAGTCGAAAGGCTTCGGTTTAGTGAATCTTTGTCCACCCCATGACACAGGACTGTCAGAAATTTTGTGATACAGACCTTCATCACTCGCCACGGCCTTCAACGCTTCGATTTGGTGGTCTGCAACGTGGTCGAAGGCCATCGATGTGCCTTTGCACAGCTTAAGCTCGAACACGCCTGTTTTTTTGTTCTTATTCTTGAATATTTGTTGAATGTCTTTTTCCTTCATAAATTTTATTTAGGTATTTATATTTTCTTTCCCATTCAGGCCACGCCCTCAGGTATTTTTTCTTTTGCTCTTCCTGATATGCTTCATCGGAATTGAACAGTCTCGTCAAGGCCATCCATTCGTGGAATCTCTTGTCGATATCTCCACGGTCTTGATAGCTGTTTACGCCGTGATGCCTCTCGCAGACTGGGAGGATCGCCCATTTCTCGTTTATTTGTTTTCCGGCGAAGATTATGGCGTGTTCCCACGTTATCCTTCCTCCGCAGTTGTGTGTTTTTTCCCTGATACATATCTTGTAAAATTGGTCGTTTATAATTTCTTGTTTCAATTTTTGTGGTATTGGCCTCATAGTGTTCTGGTTCCTCGGGAAACACAGTCAGAAGAACTACATCGACATATTTTTTTTGAAAGCAAAAAATGTGTCCGTTGTGTTTTCTGTAATGATATGTTGTGCATCCGATGTTTTTTAAATTGTATTTACTATTCCAAAACTCTTCGCATATTGGCTGTCGACTGAACCATGCTTTTCTTACAACGACAAAGATCTCCTTTCCGGTGATCTTCATCCTTTGCTCAAGCCTGCAGATGGCATGATTGGTGACAGCAAGGTCTTTGCCGACACGCATATTATTTTTATTTTTTAATGTTTTTTACACATTCGCATGGACGCATTCCTTTTTCTCCTTGGATCCATCCATTCGAACACTTTCCGCAGTTCTTTATTGCTTGCTCTTTTTTTTGTTGATATTCTCTTTCTTCTTTCGACACGCAGGTGCATTTATCTCCTCGCTGGTGCCATGTTCCTTTATCACATAGCCATTGTCCGTTCTTTCTGCGTGTGAGGTCTTGCATGGTTACTGATTTAAATATTCCGACTATGTCTGCAGTGTTTATGGTCTCTTCCTCGAAGAGGATGAACTTGCTTCCTGATATGGACGATAGAATATTTTGTAGTTTAACCGCTCTTTCGTGTTCTACCCATATTTCAACACCTGTTCGCATTTGGATGCAGTAGAGATTTTTTGCGAGTTCTTTCATATGCGGATTCCTTTCGGCTCGTTAGATTTATTAAATTTCACCGAGTTCCTCATCCACGTACCGACCCTACGCTTCATATCCCAAGTTTTTTCCAGCTCCCATTTTATCTTTGTCTTGCTTTTGTTTGGCTCAGTCCAGTATGATACGAATTTCTTTATCTCTTCGATCTGATTTTGATTTAGTGTCAGACCTTGCATTGATTCTTTTAATTCTTCAACAAACTTTTCTGTTTTTTTTGTGAGGGCAAACTCTTTGTTTGTAATATTAAGATCTGTGTTACTTATACTGCCCAATTGTCCCCTTTGGGCAGTAGGGCTTGTTTCTGCGGTTTTTTCCTGTTGCCCTGTTGACCTTTTTGGGGAGTAGGTTTTTTCGTTTATTTTAGCCTGTTGACCTTTTTGGACATTAGGCTTTTTTGAGTGTGATATCTGATAATCAACTCTACCATCAGGTCTTTTTGTCCTTATGAGATATCCGCTTTGCTCAAGTTCTTTGAGTGCTGAATATATCGATTTTCTTCCATCTGAGTTTTCATCTGCCATCCTATCGCCACTAAAATCCCAGTCATTGGGCTTGCTGTATAGATATGCGAATAATCCCTTTGCTTTTAAGCTGAGATTTGCATCAGTAAGAACTTCATTCTTGATCTGAGCGAAACCAACATCTTCCTTTGTTAGTTTTTCTTTCATATTTTTGTTAATTTTTACACGGAGACAAGCTTCCGACTCAATGGGCGTTTCGGTGCCTGTCTCCATTATTTTACCATTTTTTAACGTTTTATCCTAGTAGATAAGAAGTGCATTATCTGTACCTTGACACCTCTTTGCGAGCGTTGATGATGAAGTTTTCCGTTTCCTCTCGCAAATTGTAGGCGTTCTTGTATTCTACGTACTCATTAGTGATCATAGAATGGTCTTCAGCCTCTTTACGTGAGCACCTATAGTCTTCCATGATCTCCATTTGGCGTATTTTCCATGTACGCTTTTTGAATACCACGTCCTGATCTAGGAAGTATGTTAGTCCTGTCAGTTCGTGGGCATAGTAGCTGAATTTCTGCACGTCTATGTCCTGTTTTTGGGCTATTGCCCGGGCTGTATCCATAAGGATACGACTTGCCCGGGCTATGGCATAGTCTCGATTCTTAATCCATTCTTCTTTTTGTGCTGGATCGGAATTTTTGTCGAATAGCACATCTACGGTTGGAATGCTTTCCTGATCAATGTACCGCTTGAATTCCTTTAGATTTTTATCACGCTCTTTTTGGAATTCTTCAAGATGAGATTCTATCTCTTGTTTGTCAATCTCATCTCCATTGGCCATCATTTCGTCTAGAAACTGTGCCAGCTTTCCATCGTAGTATGCTTTCTTAAGCTTTTTTATGTCCAGTTCTTTTTTCTTCATACTAGATTTGTTCTAGTCTCCTTTTAATTGCTACACATCCAAGGAAAGCGGAGAAGTCTCCTTGATGTTCGTCTTTTGGAATCTCGAATGCTGTGAAGCTTCCGTCTTCCTTGCTGAAGTACATAATCCATTTGGATCCGTATTTTACTTTGCTTTCTTCTTGATCGGCGGCCTGATATGCCGACACTTGGAAGCGATGCTCTTGATACGGTGCTATATCCACAGTCTTCCATCTTCCTTCGACTTTCTTTTTTATCTCTCGGAATTTGCTGGTCTTGAAGTCTCCGATGTGCTGTATTTTATGACCTTCTTCCTTGAGCGTGAAGATTACATCGAGCGTTCCTACGTATCCGTGAGTCATCGAGTACACTGGTTTTTCGCTTGCGATGAATTTAACTCCATGCTGTTTGACCCAGTCTAGAAATGCTAGATATCCTCGGAAGACCCTGTCATCGTATTCTTCCGGGTTCACTTTCGGTTCAGGCTTCCGTGTAAGTTTTGCCTTGATGTATTCTTCGGCCAGTGCATGCACTTGAGTTCCGAGGTCGGCCGCTTCTTCTTTTCGCTCTCGATATTTCCAGCTTGCTTCTTCGATGTCTTTGATTCTTATTTTTCCACCGTCTTCGATGATGGTGACAAGGTGAGTCCGGCATAGGTCGGCCGCCCAGTATAGAAGTGGTTGCGACTTGTCGATAATGTGAGTGAATGTGGTCACACCTTGAGCTCTTTCCGGTTTGCTCCATTCTTTTCCGTTTTTTATGCTAACCATATAGCGGTGAGATGCTTCATAGAATTCCACTTTGACCTTCCCCTTGTAAAGCAGGATTGTCTTGTCAGGTTCTCTTTTTGTTGCCATAGTCTTATTTTTTTATTGGTTTTTTAATTACTTCGGCCAGTACTACTTTGGCCAGTGTTTCGTTAACCTCTTCCATTGAGCTCAGCTGAGCATCTGTAACCTGATTGACGTACTCGATCGCTTGAGCTCCAGTTTTGATTCCTCTCTTGAACATTTCTATCTTGAGCTTTTCTACGAAGCTGAATGCTTTCTCGGAGTTCACTGTTCTTGTCTCCGGTGCATTCATCTCTTCGGCAGTCACTCGAGCGGCTTCGGTTATCACGTTTGCTTGATCATCGGTTACCTCGTTTTTGGTTCTCATTTTTGTCAGCATGTTGACCGCATCTTCCAAGGCTCTCGCTCCGATGAATTCTGACATTGCCCTGTTCTTAGCTCGAGTCTCGGCCATCATGTTGAGCGTTTGTTTTACCGCTTGGAGTTTGATGCTTGCCTCGTTTGCTTCGCCGATTGCTCTTGATACTTCATCCCATCCTCCCTTATCTTTAACCTCGATTACTGCCTCGCATATTGCATACTTTTCGTTAGGAGTTGCGAGGTGTTTCCATTCTGTTCGGATCCTGTATTTATCCTCATAGTATTCTCGCATCTTCATTTTCCACCCAGTCTTATTGATGTATGGCTGGTTGGCCAAGATGGTGACTCCCTGTGGAGGCAGTTTAAAAACCGCAGTCGCCAGATTCATCATCTGTTGTGCTACTGCGGTTTTAATGTCTTCACGACTTGATGTCATGATTTGTGACGCATTTGACCACACCATTTCCTTTTGCGGTTTGCTGGTGTGGACAGTCACTGCTGTCGTTTTTTTGGTTTTTTTCGGTGTTGCCTTCACCGCCTTCTCTTTTTTCATAATGTTGTTGTTATTTATTTAACATATTATTCATCTCCCGGAGTCGACCGCTCCAGTATTGATGGCGTGTTGAATTTGGAGCTTTCTTGCTCCAATATCTTTCGCTACCCCTAATCTTCTTAATCTCGTATGCACATTCCGTACACATTTTTTTCCTTCCTTGAGCAGGACTGATTTTCATTTCCCTTCCGCAAGTTTTGCAAATTGTAGTTATTCTTTGACCCATATTTCCTGTTTTGTTATTACTGATATTACCTTAATACCAGTATGCTCTCTTTTCCAATGTCTGTCAAGTTTTTTATTGAGGCCATGTTTCTTGACGAATTCTCGGATGTACCAATTACACGCCTCTATGTGCCTTGTCA
>JAVEPM010000120.1:0-6815 GCA_034008115.1 Methanolobus sp. | reverse complement strand
AGCCGTGAATATAATGAATCTGCCTTTGGACTGCCAAGTCATGAGCAACTGCTCAAGGATATCAGAATACTCACGCCAATAATCATATCCTGTGACCTTGTTTTGTTTCAGGAACTCCGATAACAGGTATAGTATTCTGGTGAAAGAGTCAATTACTACAACTTTGATTGGATTGTAATAGTCTGCCTTGTCTTGCTCATTGGCTTTGAAATTAATCAAGCCTGAGCCTGCTTTCATCACTGCCTCGAATTGCTTCCATGAGGATATTGTCTTGACCTTACACTTTGCTGCTTGTCGGAAAGGCAAAGTTTTTCGTTCGGTGTCACAGACCAATATCTCATCCAATGGCATGGTTATTCTTTTACTTTCGGGATGGTACTTCGTAAGGCCTCCTTTTTGTTTTGAATGATGGCTTGCTTGAGAGCATACATCATGTCACCAAAGCCAGATGATACTCCTTTTTCGTAATACAGGAAAGACTCATCGCCGTGCTGTATTGTTATGGTTTCGATGTCGTTAAAGCCTCGTGCCACAATCATTAATGTGTCGCCAATTTTAGCATTGACCGCATCAAATAAATCGTTCTCCATTGCCACGGTGATTTCATTAACCGAAATCCATTCAAAGGTTAAATTTTGATAGAATTCCAGTGTGGCAAATTTTAGACCGCTGTGATTGATGGCGTTTCTGTAATCCTCTGCGCACAAATGCCTGAAAAATCTGAAGGCACTATGCTCCCAGTTTTGTAACATCAAATCCTTTTTTGTGTCTATCCCAATTGATTTCAGGATTGACATGAAAGGTTTATTGTCTTTTTCTATGAGCAATAGCTTGACCATTTCAAGCATGAAGCAGGATTCTTTGTTTGTGAATAGGTTCATTGTGGTTTGTTCAATTAACCAGTCCCATTCATCATCGGTTAATCCACTCGGTCGCCTGATACATGACTCAGGCATATTGTGTTTTAGACTCATGTTCTGCACATTATTCACTCCTTTACCCTGGATAGACCTGTGCCGTTTTGTCTTGTCAGGGATTTTGTTTTTCTTGGCAAATATTTTCATTTTCAGTATCCTTTTTTTATAGTTTCTATGGTCATGTTGCCACATATATGTATCTTTGTCAAGAACAATCTTCTGTGTCCTTTAGCTCCCTTAACTCCTTTATTTGCAGGGAAATAAATCCATTGTTAATGTTCTCACAAACTTCCGCCAATACTCGCTGGTGCATATCGTTTGCAAGATTATCAACATTTGCCATATTTTCTTTTGTCATCAACAGTCCAGCCTGATAAGGTAATTCAAGCGAGACATCCATGTCCATGTATTCACCGTCTTGAGTGGCAACAAATGTCATTGTCTCATAGTGCCTATGTGCACCTATTTGCATGAGCTCACCTCGCAGATACATCGCACCGACAGTTGATACAACAACAGAGACATCTTGCTCCTTATCCACAAGCAATGTATTTCTGCGAAAACGACACTGACTCGAGGCACAAAAATGTCCTGCCCAACCACGCTCAATAATCTCAATCATGTGAGTTACTCCTTGTTAATCATTTTTTTTATTGATGCAAGTGAAAATTGCTCATAACAATCCTTGCAATAGATTTCATACTCATAATCACCATCACCATCCACAATGCTTGGTCTATCATGGTCAAACAATAAGTAACCATCATCATCCAACCCAATTACATGATACTGAATCCATTGTAATGGTTGTTCGCCTATTAGTTTATGTCCACCACAATGTGGGCAAGTAAAATCAATCTTTTTCATATTATACTCCTTATTTACTCATTGATGTCTTATATCGTTAAGAAGGTTTGCGCAGAATTGAACGATTGGAATGCCATTCCTGTCTTCAAGCATAGAGTCAAGGATGTACATAATCGGTTCCGCATCTTTCTCATAAATGTTTAGAATATTCTTTGTGAGGCGTAACATATCCTTTTCATCATAGTATTTGACCGTTCTTCCTACGCAGCTATTCCAGTTCCTCATAAAATCAGTCAAGGATTCTGTGCTGAAAACCATGACAGACTCATCTCTCTCTGTGTCCAGCATTCCATTTAGCAACCCAAGAATAACTCCTGGATTATCCCATCTCATGGATGTAACCTTCTTAACGAGGTTAAGTATTTTTATAAGCTCATCCATTCTCATCGTTAATTCTTGTTCAGTCATTTTTTTGTCTCCTATTCATTCTTTTCCTCCATTACAGACTTTAACATCTTTCTCGCCGCATACTTGGCAAGGCAGACTTTCTCGTAAAGAGGGATTGGCACTCTCATCTGAGACGCTAACATATCCCATCGTTTAAGCGGCACATTATTTAGATGAACATCTTTCTTGTATTTCTTCATCAATGTTTCAAGTGTTTCCCCGACAAATCGAGGACTGTTTTTTGTCCATCTAATGCCATACTTTTCAGCCAATGCCTCGTATTTCTTTTCATGCTCGGTCATAACTCAATCCTCTATTGGCAGACAGATAATCGGGGGCTCGCCAATGCCTACTTTGAATAACATTTCACCGTCTGGCAAGTCGGCGTATTTGATGTTCTCTGAATACACAACTTCATCTACATCATAATCAGGCGGCAACGGATAGCCGAGACAATACAATGTGGCATGGTGATTCTTCACACAAAGCTTCCAAACCTGAGTATATTGTCCATTATCATCAAACACTTTGTGAATCATCACAGATATTTTGACAATCAGCCAATGACACTCAAGCTTCTCAGCCAAATCCTTCACGCCATCGGTAATCAATGACAATCCGGTGCTATAATATTGACTCGTTCCCATTGGTGAGCCAAAACCTTCACAGAGATTCTTGGCATTATTGTTTTGCTCTACTAAATATTCTTTCACGATTCTTCTCCTTCTTTTGTAATTTTTTCCTCGATAATGTTTTCCCAAAATGAATAATAGTCGTCAAGAAATATATTGACCAATCTCTCAAACAATAAGGCAATGTTATTCATGTCTTTACGATACTCATCAACAGCGCCCTCTTTCATCAAGTATATACCCCAATATTTGTTACCAAACTTGATAGGCACATTACCAATATAAGTATCATGGTCACTTTCAGTTCCATACTGCATATACGCACCCACATTATTGACCCTGACTCCACACCAGCCACCTGAGCGTCCAAACATGAACACATCAAACTCATGCTGTGGAAACATAATCTTCAGTATTTTCTGGGCTTTGCAAAGGCTTGAGTATATTTGTTCTGATTCTCTTTGCGAAAAATGCTCAAACCAATTATCCTCGAACCAGTCTGGATAATCTGGGATTGATACATTCTTTACATTGACAGCTATAATGCCATCATGAATTTCCCACTCGCGATTGAAACTTTTTCTCATGATTCTTCTCCTGTTCCCCAATGGTATTCTCTGAGGGTTAAATCTACATCATCGTCTCGCAACCAAGACTTGATTTCGCCATAATACGGAGCGTCGGCAACCTGCTCAATGTGCCAGATGGCTTCATGCTCTTGCTTGTCACTCCAGTGTCTCATACCAAAATGGCTGTTATCAATTTTCTTGACAACAAACTTTATGTCGTCAATCAGAATCACAGCCTCTTTCTTTGGCAGTAAATCGGGTGCGGAGTATCTGCGAAGGTCAACCCTGGTGGCATCCTCGTTCATCTCAATGGTATAAACTGGAATACCGAGCTTGTCGGCATGCTTCGCATCAGACACATTAAACGGGTCAAAGACTGCCATATCGGCTTCCTCAACCGTGTTCACAAACTCACAGCCACGAGTGACTGCAAGCCTCTCACACAGATAGTCTCTGTAAGAGAAACTGTATCGGCTACATGATAGATAGACTTTCATTGTCTACCTCCTTTTTTTATTTCGGTCAAGCATTATGCTTGCCAATGATAGACTGATATTACTCAATCCATTATTGGCAATCATACTTTCCCGAAGCAAGAGGCAAGCGGGGAAATCAACCTGCCTCTGCTCTCGGGTTTTTCTTGGGGGGATAGCTTAAATCAAAAAAAACAGTCCCTCGCACCTCTTAAATACGAGGGACATTCACCGTCTTTGCTTCACTCTATGTACTGGAAAAAATTATTATGGAAGGTTAAAGAGCCATTCTATAACCTCGTTAGGTACTGGCTCAAACAGCCATGAGCTGCCATACCTATATCCACAAGCAGGGCATGGCTTTCCGAGATGCTCATCTTTGTTCCAGCCCATTCCTCGCTGATGCACACAACCAGCTCTCATGTCATTAAGATGCCAGCGTTCCCATATGTCAAGCAATCTGCGGTACATTTCCTCAGTCCAGCCTGAGCATAACCGATAATCTTTGGGGTCAAGGCTTTCAAGATAATCACTTATCTGACCTGACATAATTGGCGAAGTCCCGACAATAGATAATCTTGATTCTTTGAAGGAGATAGAGACCTTGACATTATACCTGTTTGCAGTGCGAAATATGCCATCAAGGCATTGGGTTTGTATTGGATAGACTATCTTTTTCATACTCTATATCAACATATCATTTCAAGAAGATAGTCGGGCTCTAATCCAATATCGCCATAGAGTATGGCCTCCAAATCTTCAAGCTCACAATCTTCATAATCCAATTCATCCCAGATACGGGATGATGTATCTTCAACTTGCTTTTCGGCTTCCTCACGAGACAGTCCGTCTCTCTCCATTAAAATTTTAATCATATCTTCCATTATTTTCTCCTATTCTGTCAATGCATGAGCCAAATCATAGCTCTCTGTTGCAAGTTCAATTGGCATATTCCATCGAGAGGAAATGTTACGGATAGCTTTCTCTCGGTCAAGTCTATCCTTTTTTCTCATCTCATTGTTAATTTTCATGGTCTCATATAACTGAAAGCCATCGACTAAGTTTATCCCATACTCATGGGAAAGTTCTTCCACTATCCAAAGTCTTTTTTCACTTCCCATTATCTCCTCCCATCTTGGTTATGAATATTTTTGGATTCCCCTGTATCGAGGAATAACCAATCATGTGAATCGGTTTCTCATACTTAGAAATCAATTGAGCAACATCTTTCCTGAGATAGTCAATAAAGAACATCTCAGCCTCTTCTGACGTTGATTTTATCGCATCAGGATATCGACGCATAATCTCAGCCATAAAATCATGAAAGCGACTGGAATCTCCACCGGCGATTAGACAAATATTCATTGAGACCTCCGCTTATACCTATCAAAAGCCGCTCCGAGGCATGACATAACCTCAAGAGCCGTCATGTTGAACTTGGCGAGCTCTACACCAATCTCCTGAATAAACTTTTCCTCAGAATATTTCCAAAGCATCTTGAACGACCCGTCTCTATCCATGATGTGAACAAGATAGTCCTCCACAAAATCCTCGAAGGCTTGCAATTGCTTGAGCGTCATGAATCCTCCCCAATGAGAATTCCACAAGCCACGAGGAGTATTACAGATAACACTCCACAGATTGAAGCCACAATCTCAAGATGAGACATGGCTGATAATGTCATTAGGATGCCAAATGTGCACCCAAAGAGGAATGTGAGTATGATTTTCAGTATCCGCATATTCATGGGACACCTCCCTTATTTTAGTCAGGCCATGAAGCCTGCTTATCATGCTCCCGTAACAGAAACATGATGAGAAGGCCATAATGCATTATCCCAGAGCAAAGGCGGCAAGAGGAGAGAGTTCCTGCCACCCTGCTCATGGGCGTTCTGTGGGGGGAAATTATCTGGTCAAGCCATGAAGCCTGCCAAGCTCGTCAAGAGACAATGCAGAGTAATATCCAGAAGAGAAACGCTTCCACATCAGCTTATTCTCATGGTTCCGATATGAATGTTCCCTTCTCAGGCATGTTTTGGCAAACTTGTATCGGACGGATTTATCCGAGTTCACAAAGTTGCCATAAGAATCTTCAACAAACCCATAGGAGGCTAACTCATATTTAATCCCCTGGATTAGATTTTGTTTTTGTTTCTTAGTCATGATTCCTCCATTAAATAATTTCCAGAGCTATCCGCTCATGAAAAGCATAAAAAGTCAAATCTCCGAGCAATTTCTTATATTGCATGGGAGAGTTACCGTATTTACGGGACAAGAGAAGCTTGCCATCGCGAGAATAAAACTCACAAATGGTAAACAGAGAATGGCGAACCACAATCACGGAGTTTTTACGCTCCTGATTGATTTTTTTTATTAATTCATCCATGATAATCCTCCTGGATGTTTTATTTCTCAGTCCATTAAGAACTGGATTTGCCCCCGACAGGTTAATCGAGGGCATATTCAGGTCTCAAATTTCTTTGAATAATATATGAGTGGTGCAGAGATTTGCTCGCACCAACTCACCTTGGAGCATGATATGGAGCTTTCCCCTTCTCATAGATTTCTCTATGGGGAAGGCCACGCTCGGATTAATGAGCTTTTTACCAATGATATCCCATTTCTTGAACCAGAAATATCCTGGCAATTCTGCCAGTTCATTGTTTGAGATTTTCTCATAGAAAGTATCTTCCATGAGAATCCCATAATGCTTTTCAATCTCATCATTGACTTGGGCACGGCGATACTCAACCGCCCGGCCTTGCAATATCGCCTTTTTTGCCACTCTCGCGGCAACGCTTGACGGCAAGACCCGAGCCCTGCCGTCGATAATTAACACTTTTTCCATATTTCTCTCCTATAGTCCAGCTCTTGCATAGAGTCGGTCTTTGTGATTTTGCAGCTCTTGAAAAACTGCAGTTTCTCCACCCTTGTCAGGATGATTCTTTAATGCGAGCTCCCGATATCTCTT
>JAVEPM010000119.1:0-6895 GCA_034008115.1 Methanolobus sp. | reverse complement strand
AAGAGCAACGAAAGTTGTCTTATAAAAAGAAAGGCTCTAATAACAGGAAGAAGCAATCTCTGCTTGTAGCAAAGTTACATGAAAAGATAGCAAACCAGAGACATGATTTCCAGCACAAACTTTCTCACAGGCTAATTAATGAAAACCAAATTATAGCCGTTGAGGATCTTAATATTAAAGGAATGGTCAAAAACCACTGTTTAGCACAGGCGATATCAGATGCAGCCTGGGACAGCTTCGTTAAGAAGCTTAAGTATAAGGCAGAATGGTATGCTAAGACCATAATACAGATCGGTACGTTTGAACCAAGTTCCAAACTATGTAGTGTTTGTGGATATAAGAAAACCGACTTGACTTTAAAAGATAGAAACTGGACATGTCCGTCATGCTCAACTAAACATGATAGGGACGTAAATGCAGCTATCAATATCAAGAATATCGCACTAAATCCTGCCGTAGGGACTACGGTTTAAGCTTGTGGATAGGATTCTCACTTGAGAGAACTAGATGAAACAAGAAGCCACTGAGTCTTTAGCTCAGTGGTAGTTCACAACCAGGATGGAATTCAGAGATGAACGAAGATAATTCAGATAAAAAAACAGAGGATGATGTTGAATATCATCGTTACCCGTATAGTTATGAAGAAGATAGAGTGGGTGAGATTCAGAACAGTTCTGAATCTGATGATACAAAATCAGAAGTCGCAGATACAGAAGAAACTCCTGTAAGAAGCGAAACTGCAGAGAAAATTGCCGAACCTGAGAGTTATCAGACCACAGCAGACAACACAACTAGCGATACACCTGTTAACAAAGTACCGGTTGAAGGAAAGAAAGAGGAAACTGAGTATGAGCAGGAAAAAACAACAAGTGCAACAACAAGTGCAACAGCAAGCTATACTGAGCCATCCGGGGAAGCTCCTGTTGTAAAGAAGAAAAGTCGTAAATGGCAATATATTGCCATTGTTGGTGTTCTTTTGTTTATCATTGCTGCCAGCTTTGCAGCCATTTACCAGACATTCAACGGTGACCTTTACTCTTCAAATGAAAAAATAGCTGTAATCTACGTCCAGGGAACTCTTATTACCAGCAGCGTGCCTGGAGGGATTGGTTATGTGAGCTCTGAAGAGATATCAGACAATATTAGAAAAGCCCTCAGGGATAAGAATGTAAAAGCCATTGTCCTGAGAGTAAATAGCGGAGGAGGGTCCTCCACTGCAGGAGAAGAGGTATATACCGAGGTCAAAAAAGCGAGTGATAGCGGGGTACCAGTTATAATATCCATGGGAGATGTGGCAGCAAGTGCAGCCTATCACCTCTCGGCACCTGCAGATCTTATAGTAGCTAACCCTTCAACCATGACCGGAAGTATAGGAACTATATGGACATTCCAGAACCTTTCTGCCTTCTACAATGAAGAAGGAGTTGAATTCTATATCGTGAAATCCGGAGAATTCAAAGATATGGGAGGAGCATGGAGAGGGCTTTCTGATGATGAAAAGGAATATGCCAACAAGGTTGTTGCAGAAGTTTACGGAAACTTTATCAGGGATGTCGCAGAAGGCAGGGATATGAGTACCAGTGAGGTAAAGAGCCTTGCAGATGGAAGAATATACACCGGAAGACAAGCAAAGAATCTGGGTCTTGTGGATGAATTTGGCAATCTTTATGATGCTATTGACATGGCAGCAGATATGGTAAATATCGAAGGAGAAGCAACTGTCATTTATATGAACAAACCATCCCTCTCAAGCCTGCTCTTTGGTTCAGAATCAGAAGCCACAGTCTCTGCAGAAGAATTCCTTCGTTACTATGAAGAAAGTCCCTACGGCCAGATAAGCTGATAACGATGCCTTTCACACCGTTCCACCTGGGGCCGGCCTTTTTGATTGGAGAGATCTTTGAGAAAAAGGTAAATCTTCTTTCCATTCTTCTGGGAAGCATAATCATTGATATAAGAGCTAGCTATTGTCTCTTTGCAGGTTGCAGGCCCCTGCACGGACCGCTTCATACTTTTTTGAGTGCAACAGTAATTGCTTTTCTACTTGCATGGCTCTTATTTTCCCAAAGGAACAGCTTGCAAAAGATCACAGACAAATTGAAAATAGAACAGACATATTCTTTCATGTCTCTAATGACAGGGGCAGTTATAGCAACGTGGAGCCATGTGCTGCTTGACTCTTTCCTTTACACAGATATTCAACCATTGTGGCCTCTGACAGTTAACCCATTTCTTGGGCTGCTTAATTCAGGAGCAATATATGTGATGTGCCTCCTCTCATTTCTGCCTGCAACTGGAATTTACTGCTACAAGTACTTGAAAAGAAATTGATGTTAGTAAAAATATGAACGCCTTAGATATGTTGGAGTCATATTACATACAAGCAGCATCATTTGTGATTATTGAATATAATATACGAATTGAATCTGCACATACATATATATATTGTTATATACTAACAACATAAAAGTTACACCATATACATATGTACCATAAAAGAGTAACACTGGTTACATATAAAATATATACGATGGAGTCCAAAGCTAATCTTGTAAATTCCTTTGGTCTCCATGAGTCTTAAAAGCATAGATAAAATAGGCCTATATATGTAAGACATTCTATTTCTGCTTTGAAATTGAATTAACAAAAAATATCAAATGCAAATATAACATTTATAGCTTTATTATTGTAATTCGGGAGTTTGAAATGAAATCGAAGGTTGAATTGAAAAAGATAGCATTCCTTTTTGTTTTGACATTGTTGTGTGCTTCTTTCTCAGGTTGTAATGAAAAAATTAGTACTGACAATGCTGACGATATTTTATCTAAAGTGTATATGAGAGCAGATACTCTAGATGATTATTCATATACAATGTATGTCAATTCAAACTTAGGTGAAAATAATACTACGGAAAAGTATAGTATTATTTGGAAAAAGCCTGTTTTTATGAAAGGCACTTTTCAAGTATCAAACATAGATTCTGAAATAATAATGATATCCAATCAAAGCATGCAATTAATATATAATTCTGATTCTGACATCGTTTTTAAAAAAATACTATACAATGTTTCAGATAATAACAAAATATTTGAGCCGGATCATTATACCGAATTCTTAAATGGAACACTTAACGGAATGTCAGCATCTCTTGCAGGGACCGATATTATAGATGGAAAAGATGCATATATACTTGAGTTAGTTCCTTCTGTTGATAGTAATAAAACGATGGCTACAAAATCAAGGATCTGGATCAATAAAGAAAACTGGATGCTTGTAAGATATGAGATATCTAATGAAAATAAAGATGCGCTTATTATAATAAACATCAAAGATATGAAAATAAATACCGGTATCTCAGAAACCAGTTTTGACTTTAAGATACCAGAGGGATCAACAACAGTGCTGCTCAAACAAGAGCAGTTTTATGGTGAATTAGAAGAGATGCAACTGGAAGACTCACAAAAAAGGGTTAGTTTTGAAATACTTACTCCTGATTATATGCCAAAAGGATACAAGCTTAACTATACTACTGCTTCTTCCAGCATGGATGATCAATATTTATCATTTATACATAGTGTTTTTAGTATTTTTGCAGGCCAAGCTTATGAAAGAGTGACTCTTGTTTATACGAATGGAACTAATGAAATACATATAAGTGAAACATTATCTGAAACAAATCGATCTAATGTTTATGATTTTGAAAAGGATCTAACCTATACTAATATAAACGGTAGTGAAGGAAGAATATATCCTGTTTTTGAAGGAAACATGAAAGCTCTTGAGTGGCAATCAGAAAACATCACGATTAATATCATCTCTTCACTCAATGAATCAGAGATAATATCTATTGCAGAGTCTTTTCCATAACTAAGGAAAACAATGAAGATGGCTTATTTTTTGGCCATCTTCCTGCATTCCTCATGTCTGAAACATGTCACAACATGATCATTAACCATTCCCATAGCCTGCATGAAGGCATAGATTATCGTGGGGCCCACGAAATTGAATCCTCTTTTCTTCATGTCCTTGCTTATCTTTTCGGACAACTCCGTTTTTGCAGGTATCTCTTCCATTGATTTCCATGAATTCTGTATAGCTTTTCCTTCTTTCAAAAATCCCCGAAGGTAATTGTCAAATGAGCCGAACTCATTTCTGACCTCAATGAATGACTGGGCATTGCGAACTGCGGAACGCAGCTTCAGTTTGTTCCTGATGATACCGCTATCCTGTAAGAGTTCCTCTATCTTCTCTTCACCATAGCTGGCAATTACGTCGTAATCAAAATCATCAAAGGCTTTCCTGTAGTTCTCTCTTCTTTTTAGAATCGTGTCCCAGCTAAGCCCTGCTTGTGCTCCTTCAAGTATCAGGAACTCAAAGAGTTTCCTGTCATCATGTTCAGGCACTCCCCACTCGGTATCATGATATTTGATTTCAAGTTCATTAAGCTCAGCCCATTCACATCGTACTTTCATGGAAATGATTGTGTGACTGGGAATAATTAAACCTTGCCTGTACACTGAGAATGATAATTATATAAGAAGAGCTCATAATTCATGATGGGGGCTATTATATGCAAGGGAACGTGAGACACTCCATGACATTTTTCATAGGCTTAGTGATGACATTGTCAATCATCTTTACGACGACATCAGGATGTATACATTGAAATGAGAAAAAATTTCGATCTGCACGCAAATGAATACGATGACTGGTACGATAAAAACATGGCAGTATTCGAGTCGGAACTTTCTGCCATCGCAGGGGTGCTTGGTAGCATACAAGCGAATCTCAGAGGGATCGAGATCGGTGTGGGAAGCGGAAGGTTTGCCAGCAAGTTGCATCTTGGCTATGGATTGGACCCATCAACTGGAATGCTTCAACTGACTCGGCAGAGGAATATCAACTGCGTAAAGGCAGTGGCTGAAAAACTACCTTTCAGGGATGAAACTTTCGATATCATCCTGATGGTCACAGTGATTTGTTTTTTGGATGATGTTCAGCAAGCATTCAACGAAGCAACAAGAGTACTCAAAGATGGTGGTGTGATCGTGCTCGGAATGATAGACCGGAATAGCCATCTTGGAAAAGCTTACGAAGAAAAAGAAAAGAAAAAGACATCTCACATGACTATGAATTTCCATACAGTTGACGAGACGCTTAGATACCTTCATACAGCAGGACTCAATGAGTACGGCATCTGCCAGACACTTTTCAGACCTTTGGAAGAGATTGTGCTTGCAGAGCCGACAATACAGGGTCACGGTGAAGGTGGATTTGTGGTGATAGCTGCAGGCAAGGATCTGAAGAAAAAAGATGAATGATGAAAATCATAAATAATTTCAATACTGAATATAGTGCGAGGGGGAAGAAATGAAGGAAATTGGAAAAGATTTCATGGAAAAGACACAGTATAGATATCTTGACAGGTCAGACCAGGCAATGGGGTATCCTCAGCCAGCTCTGGAACTGGGAGCAAAGGATAAGAACAAGATCATAGAGCTCCCGCAGCCAAAAGATATACAGGTAAATGATATTGACCTGAGACAGGCCATCGAAAAGAGAACAAGTATCAGAAAATATAGCCCAGAGTCACTGTTGATTGAAGAACTTTCATACCTGCTCTGGTGCACACAGGGAGTCAAGGAACTTGTCCGGGATCTTGTCACTTTCAGGACAGTTCCTTCGGCAGGAGCAAGGCATGCCCTGGAGACCTATATTCTTGTAAATAATGTTCAGGGACTGGAAAATGGTCTGTATAGATTCCTCCCCATTGAGCACAAACTTGTAGAAATTGATATGAGAAAGGACATCGCAGATAAGATAGTGCGAGGATGTCTTGATCAGGCATTCGTTAAGACCAGTGCTGTTACATTCATTTGGACAGCCGTACCCTACAGGATGGAATGGAGATACGGGCAGAGAGGATACAGGTATCTGCATCTGGATGCAGGACATGCCTGCCAGAACCTCTACCTGAGTGCAGAGTCTGTGGGCTGCGGAGCTTGTGCCATTGCGGCATTTATTGACGAGGAAATAAATCCTGCACTTGGAATTGACGGGGAGAATGAGTTTGTCATATATGTTGCAACTGTGGGTAAAAAATGACAAAAAACGAAAAAGAAAAAGCATTGGAAGAGTTAATGCAGATGCCAGGATTTGGGAAGAAATCTGCTGAACAACTATGGGAACTGGGAATACATTCGATTGCGCAGCTCAAAGGTAAAGATCCCGAGTTAATATACCCATAAACGATATGCTGTTTCTTGTTTCAATCGTCTGATAATGGATAGGATACTGTATTTAGATTCACTCTTAATAAGTAAATGGATATGGTCTTTGTCAGTTTCCATTTCCATAATTTCAAAATTAGATTTTGTAGCAATGTTTAATATTAGATCTTTTAACTCTTCTTCTACAGACAAAAATCACATGATACAATAAAAAAAAAATACTATGATTTTTTTCTTTCATATTCCATAATATACAATATTAACAAAATTATAAGTAATATTTACTCTAATATATGTTTGTATGTTAAAAGCTTACAAGTATAGAATGTATCCTACAAAAAAGCAAGAAGAGCTATTTTTTAAGCACTTCGGAGCATGTAGATTCATCTGTAATTGGGGTTTAGAACAGAAAATCAAGACCTATGAACAGGACGGAAAATCTATTTCAAGGTTTGACCTGAACAAAGGAATAACAATGTTGAAGAGAAACGGAGAACACGAATGGCTTAAAGATGTTAATTCTCAGTCATTGCAGGGTGCTACCCTCAATCTCGATAATGCTTTTACAAGATTTTTCCGTGAAAAGAAGGGATTCCCGAAATTTAAGTCCCGTAAAAATCCAGTACAGTCCTTTTCAGTACCTCAGAATTATGTAATAAATTACG
>JAVEPM010000118.1:0-6935 GCA_034008115.1 Methanolobus sp. | reverse complement strand
ATTCAGGAAAAGCTTGTTTTGGTTGCATTCTTATTGAACAAGCAGAACATATTTTCCAGAGCATATAATCAAAATCATTACCAAGCAAAATGATGAACTTTTATTGTCGACCTGCGGAATGTGAGCTGATTGATAAACAAACAGAGAGATTAGAAAACATGCTTGTTTTGGGATGTGCGCACAAAGATAACAGTAAGAGTGAAATATTGCTCACTGATTTAGGAAAAACAATTTTTTCCGTAATGGAATCAATGACTCAGTGTATAATTGAATATTGCATTAGAATATATTATTTAAAATTATAGCAGATGTATTATATATAAGCCATGAATTATTAAAATGAGTAGATATAATGTAGGGTTGTATAGTAGACGTTTGTTCAGAGGTGTACTTTCTTTCTTTGAATCTTCCTAAATTTTGTACCTCTTCAGCAATTACACACGCCACAGAATTAAATTCAAATAAGGACAAATAAAACAAATAATTTTATTGTGGTAGGCCCTAGCAGCTCAGGAAGCATACATATGAAAACGAAAATATTTCCAATATACCTTATACTCATATTGTAACTTGCCTCATATCAGGTTGCATTGGTGAACAAATTAAAAATGAAAATGATACAACAGCGATTCCAGCTACTGTGAATGAAACGGATTTTACTGGGATTATGGCAGAGACAAATACAGTATACATTAAAGCACTTGTATCAACAAGCCAGAAAAATATTTCGCCCTCCAAGTCTTCTATTGATGAACTTGTGGGCAAGCTTAGTTATGTATCTGATACATATGGAGAAGCCCCACCGCAAATGTATGCCAATGACAAAAACTGGGCAATTGAAATCAAAAGAGCTGTTCTGATAGCAGAATATTCGCAGGAAATGCTTGAAGAAGATGACATTGAAACTGCGCATAGTACCCTTGAAATTATGAGGGATCTTTTCTTTAGCCTGCACGAAAAGAATGATGTTATACAAGTAGGTGATCTTCTTACCGTATTCCATGCATCAATGGAAGAGGCAATTGACGCTGCAAACGCAAATAATATAGAAATGCTTGCGGCCTGCATGTCTACTCTGAAAGAGGAGTGGCAGGCTGTCAAAGATGCTGAAGAACCGGAAAGTGCAGATGATGGAGAACCTGCTCTTGCTCGGGTTGATGACGCCCTGGTAGTACTAAATAATTCCGTAGCAACAGGTAATTTAACAGATATCAGAACAGATTCAGAAAAGCTCAGGTTGGCATTTACAAAGTATTTGTGAAATATGGTGTTGTAATATCCTGAACAGGAAAATAAAATTAATTTGTAATCATTGCTCCTGATGGCATCATGTCATCTGAAGGAGCAACATCACCCTTAACCAAGGTTTACTACAAAAATATTTGTCCCCATCCCATAAAATCAAGACCTTGTTTAATGAAAATGAAGGCAAAAACAAGATAAACCACACCAAGTGCACGGATAGTGTAAAGATAATAGTTGCTTTTCAGGAATTGTCCGGACTTTCCTGCAACAATCGCAATTAAAATCTTTGAGCCCACAAGAAGAGTATAAAATCCGAAAACAAATAGAAAAGTAGCCCATACATCAACATCAAGTGTTTTAAAAAGAATGGGGCCACCAATTGTGATCCAGAACAGGTAAGGATGTGGGCTCAGCAAATTGACTAAAATTCCCTTCTTCAATGAATTTCTCTTTTGGTTTGCAATATCAGAATCACTGCTTTCAGATTTAAATGAAGATATTCCCAAGTATATCAGATAAATTGCACCTGACAAACTGATGATAGCAATTACAAAATCCTGGTTTCCAAAATGCGACAGGATCAGTAGAATAGATGAAACTATCAAAAAATCGCTTATCAATGGAGATAATGCAACTTTTATCCCTTCCCTTGACCCATGTTGTATGCTTTGAGAAATTACCATTGCCAGTAATGGCCCAGGAGAGATGCCTGCAGCAAAACCAAGAATAATCCCGGATAACAGGAACTCATTGATAAAAAGCATATTTTACTGGCATAGCAGTCAAACGGCCTTAAAGGTTTTGTTTCGAGATTCATTAAATCTCAAGAAGCATATATGAACTTATATAAATAGCAGTACATTCAATATATGTCGGAATATAACATAATTTATGCTAGGCACAACTTAAAGTAAGTTATCTCAAGGAAAATGAAAATTACAGAGCCACAATATTCAGTATTAATAAAGGAACTTGATGAAATGAACATCTCGGCTAAGAATAAAGACCTGATAAAGATTGAAAAATCACTCAAAAGAAGACTGGAATATGAAATGGTGACAGTCAAATGCATGCGTCTTTTACTTGAACCGGATTGCATTGAAGATATCTTGCCCAAAATACTTGAAGAAATTCATCAAACTGTTAAAAATAGCAGAACATATATTTTTAAAAATGAAGAGGATCCTGAATTCGGTCTTTGCATGTCACAGGTCAATGAAGTCGTATCCGAAGGCATCGAACCACAAATAGATAATTCTAATATCCAGCATTTACCGTATAGTGAAGGGGCACCAACACTGCTACCTACATTTGAAGCAAGGAATCACTATGCATATATTGTAGAAGAACTCGATGATCCGGAAAAGACAATTCTTGCTGAACAAGGTATTCTTTCAATACTGTTAATTCCAATTTTTGCAGGACCAGAAATCTGGGGTTTCATCGGATTTGATGATTGTGTAGAAGCTCGTAGATGGCACAAAGATGACATTAATCTTCTTACCGTAATTGCCGATGGCATCGGAGAATCTATTTGTCATAAGAAGGCAGAAAATGAACTAAGGGAGAGCGAAGAGAGGTTCAAAGCACTCCAAAATGCATCTTTTGGTGGTGTCTTTATTCATGATGATAATGTTATAATTGACTGCAACTTAAGTCTTTCCGGAATAACCGGCTATGCATTTGATGAACTAATCGGAATGGATGGAATACTGCTTATAGCCGAAGGTTACAGAAATCAAGTGATAAACCACATCAATGCAGGCTACGAAGAACCATATGAAGCAATGGGCCGTCGGAAAGATGGAGCAGAATACCCACTTTGGTTAGAAGCGAAGAACATCCCATACAAAGGAAAAATGCTACGAGTTGTTGAGTTCAGAGATATAACCAAGCAGAAACATGTAGAAGAAGCTCTAATGCAAAATGAGGCAAAACTGAGCGCGATGATTGCAAATAGTAATGGTATAATATCTATCATTGACAAGGATGGAATAAACAGATACGAAAGTCCTAATGTAGAAAAATGGTTCGGATGGAAAACGGAGGAACTTGTCGGTGCTTCTGTATGGAACAAAATTCACCCTGATGACCTGGAGGACACAAAGAGCCTTTTTTCCATGCTCCTTAGCATACCAAAAGCAAAGGAAACAGCAGAAGCCAGATATCGTTGTAAAGACGGCACTTACAAATGGATAGAATTCACAGCTATTAACCTCTTGCATGAACCAACCATTAAAGGAATGATGTTAAATTATCATGACATCACCGAAAGGAAGTTGGCTGAAGATTCTCTGAGAGAAAGTGAAGCTAAATTCAGAAACTACATAGAGAATGCACCGTATGGGATTTTTATAGCCGATGAAAACTGGAAGTATCTGGAAGTCAACAAGACTGCATCTATAATTACGGGATATACTGTGGGCGAATTACTGGATATGAGTGTTTTTGACCTTATAAGCCCGGAATTCCAGCTCAGGGCAGATCAAGGTAACTATGAAGTGAAGAACAATGGCTTTACAACTATTGAATTACTTGTCATTCACAAAGACAAAAATGTTTACTGGATGAGGATGAATGCCATCAAACTTTCAGAAACACGTCATCTTGTGTTTACAAGTGATATTACAGAAAAGAAAAAAGCAGAACACTCTTTGATACAGGCTAAAATGCTGGCAGAAGAAAATAATCGTATCAAATCAGAGTTCCTTGCAAATATGAGCCATGAACTGCGCACCCCTCTTACAACTATAATAGGTTTTTCAGACATACTGAGTTCTAATATGTTTGGGAATCTGAATGAAAAACAGGCCAGACATGTGGCTCATATAAGTAAAAGTGGAAAACACCTTTTAGAAGTTATAAATGAGGTTCTTGACCTGTCCAAAATAGAAGCTGGCAAGATGGAACTTGATTGTGAGTACTTCGCGGTTTCTGAAACACTGACTGAGATTCAAGCATCTATGTATCCCTTGGCAAATAAGAAAAATATTGACTTAAAATTACTGGATGAAATTAATGGTATTGAGATATTTGCTGATAGATTGAAGTTTAAACAAATAATGTTCAACCTACTCAGTAATGCTATTAAATTTACTTCAGATACAGGTGAGGTCACTGTGATTGGGACCAAGACCGATAATGGTATCCAAATATCTGTTTCAGACACTGGCATCGGAATTCCAGAACACATGATGGATGATATATTCAATCCTTTTATGCAAATCGATGCATCAAATAAAAGAAAATACGGTGGCACTGGTCTGGGATTGGCCCTTGTAAAACGTTTTGTTGAAATGCACAACGGAAAGATATGGTTTAAGAGCAAAGAGGAAAAAGGAAGTACCTTTTCATTTATCATAGAAAATCAAAATTCAGATAATAAATAAACCGATCTGTCGATTTCTGGCAGTCATGTATTAATTGGTTGATGTTCTTGAACACTTGAATGTCAATAGTTCTCTTAAAGTCCACTTCTTTTCAACAATTCCTGATTCCTGAGCAGGTGTTCTTTTGCGTTTTACACCATCTTTATCATTTTTGACTAATCCAGCATGCTCTCTACAGAAATTGAAATGAGTGCAGTATAATCTGACCTGGTTATATAGGTACTCTAGTGTGCCAGCAATTTAAATATAATGCTATTTTATAGCCCTTGAATGCATTATATACTTTTATGGTTCAAATAAAACCGGCATTCCGCAGATGTCCAGACATTTTACTAATTATTTGAATTAAAGTTATTTATCAACCATCAGTAGCACTATTTAATATTTAAGTATGATTTATTATGATTTGCATTAATATAAATACGCATAGATTAATAGAAAAGAAAAACATCCACTTTTTATTAGAATCTGCGGAATATAAGATTCAGGTAGCTCTATTGGTTATATTGTTTGGACTTGTTAAATTGGTTTCAAGTGATTAAACTGCTGCAGGAGTAGCTTTAATGGCTTCATTTTTATGCGGTATTTTATTTAAGTATGCAGGCGACTATAAAAATAAGAAAACTAGAATAGCTGAAGCTAAATAACATTATTTACCCCCGCATGCCATTGTATTTATATAGATTGAACTTCCAATAGTTCTATAGTGCTATGAGGATGCAGGGTTATGGTATCCTTAGCTTAATGGTTGATCATTGAGTTGCCATTTTTGCTTGGAATGATCAGAGAGTTGTCAAAAACATAGAGCGATAAAAATCAGTGGGAGTTTAGATATGGATAAAATAAAAAAAGCAGGCCTTTTGGGAGGAGCAGTAGTTCTCGGTGCCACCCTTGCCGCATTGTCACAAAAAAGAGTCAGGGATTTCCTGAAGAACAAGGCTCATAGCCATGGGATCAGCAAAGAAGAAGGTAAGATCCTTGTTGGTGACATTATCAGTGAGACTAAAAGAAAAAAGCTGAGTCTGGAGAAAAATGTCGTCGATAAGCTGCATAGTTCAACAAAGATTGCAAGCCAGGAGCTTTCTGACATGTCAGACAGAATAGATGAGAGGAAGATAGGAGAACTTGAGGTTGAGCTTGAAAGAATGAAGAGCTTGAGGAAAGCAGAGGAATAGATGCGCTTTTTTGGTTTTGTTTTTTTTGCGATTTTACTGACCTGTAAGAGGAAATCGTTTCTTCATTCATTTTTATTCTTTGAAACTACTTAAATTCTTGAAGATTCACTAAGTGTCTGACAAGTCTTATTACAAAAAAAGAAAGATGTAAAGATTATTTGACGACAAGAACCCTTGTATTTGCATTCCTGACGACATCTGTTGCAACGCTTCCAAGAATCACCCTGTCCAGACCGGTCCTTCCCAATGTACCCATAACGATAAGGTCTATATCATTAGTCTCAGCAAAATCTATGATCTCTGAACCAGGATGGCCGCTAACTAATACTGTTTCTACCTCTACACCTGCCTGTGTACCCATCTCCTTCACGGCATCCAGTGCTTTTGTTCCACCTTTTTCAAAATGTTCATGCAAACTTTCCTCGTTCTTAGATACTTTTTTTGGCGGTTCTATGGGCACGCCAAAATAAGAGGGATGTGGTGTCATTGGCATTACATTCAAAGCATAAAGTTTCGCTCCAGCCAGCTTTGCAATTTCGATTCCGGAAAGTGCTGCTTTATTTGCATTTTCAGAGCCATCGATTGCAACCATTATTTTTCTATACATTTCACTTTGCAAAATACTCACTCCTTAACAATATAACTATGTAATAACTAGAATAAAGCCTTTTTCACATCTAAAAAAGATGTAATTGCCTGTCCATGATAATCGTTGCTTGTGAGTTAGTGAAGACTTTTAAAGAGCTTACTGGGCTTCAAATGATAAATTCTACAAAGCTCAATATAAATAAAAGAGTTCAAAATAGTTCCATTGATATTCCCTCGCAAAAACTGCAATTTCAGTAACTTTTTAAATATCATGACGTATCCGTTGAGAATATTTGATTCAAAGAGAGATACTAGTGGAAATGGCTGTAAAACGTGGTATTAGAGAAAAAAAGGTAACTATTCAGCCTGATAAAAACGCTATCTATAACAATCTTGACAAAAAGTTGAAATGTAAATTTCAGTATGGACATTTATTTTGATTGTTACTATTGATTGCTTTTTTGATTGTTAGATTGTTAGTGGGCAGATATCTCCATTTTGAAGAAATCAGTACCAATAGGCAGATTGTGCTAGGCTG
>JAVEPM010000018.1:0-41459 GCA_034008115.1 Methanolobus sp. | reverse complement strand
AGACCGTGACCACAATACAGCTATCAATATTCTCAGATTGGGATTGCAATCTGTCGGCATAACAACCGTAGAAGCCCACGCACTTTAGTCGTGGGAGCAAGTCACTCTGTCACCGTATATCTTTCTCAAATGATCCTTTGGATCAAAATCAGTCTTAAATTTCAGTTTACCTGAATTAGACTGTATGGTGACCTGCCACATAGTCTGAATCTGATCGTCATCCTGGCTACTCTTTTTCTTTACCTTTATAGAGCTTATACCTGCATTTGGGATTGAAAAATTAGCTTCATTCTCCGCCAGTGCAACCTGTGCGCTCATTGAGGTATACCTTTCTGCGTACCTGAAAGAACCCTTGATCTGAGCACCCCACTGGCCAAAGAAACCCTTTCCTTCTGCTTTGGCCTGATCACGGGACTCCTTGACAACCTGCTTTATAACATCATTTGTTACCTTGGCAAATATAGTTGTATCAGGCGTTGCTACAAGCGTAAATGCATCATAGGATAAACCTAACATCTTACTTTTCTTCATGTTCGGAACAATGCCGATTATTTCATCTTCCATAAAATACCTCCTTGACATCCGATGGATCTGCTATCGCCATGTGCAACATCATTTAAACAATCATAAATGACGATATATGAGCATGAATTTATAAATATATAACTATTGTTATTTGGATTGTACTTTGGTTTATTAAGAAAAAAGATAACTATTCAGCCTGATAAAAACGCTATCTATAACAATCTTGACAAAAAGTTGAAATGTAAATTTCATTATGAACATTTATTTTGATTGTTACTATTGATTGCTTTTTTGACTGCTGGATTGTTAGTGGGCAGATCTCTTCATTTCGATGAAATCAGCACCAATAGGCATATTGTGCTAGGCTGAATAGTTACGAAAAAGAATGGAATGAACTACACAGACACTTTCACAGATATAATTGAAAACAGAACGTAGTGCCAGCACCAAATCATATTCAAACTTGCTAAAAAGCAATGGTATGGACTGCTGTGGCAGGTTAAAATTCAAAATAAAAAAGAAAGTACTCAAACAGATATTTCATTCTGCTTTTTGGTACTTGTCAATGATTTCCTGGAAAGAATCTGCAACGTATGACAGATTTTCCCTTCCAACCTGGAAAGTGCTCAACTTGAAGTATTTTGTAAGCCCTGACTTGATACCATGGATGTTACGCTGTTTAAGCTCCCTGTAGAGGAAATACCTACCTCTTTTTGCTTTTTGCGAAATCTCATAGAATACAGGAGCTTCAAAGAACATCAGGTCATGCTTATGTGGTCTGTCGCCCATTTGCATAAGGCCCATGTCTTCAAGTTTTGAAGAGAACCAGCGGGCATCTGCAACCTCATTATCCCAGTTTCTTGTACGGCGCACAACATGCGGGAACGATGCCATCATAGTCATCACTGTGGCTCCTCTTGCAGTACATCCCAGTAGCTCAATTTCTTTTACCTTATGGGTAGGTGACTTCCTGAAAACAATTTCTGCGTATTCTTCTGTGACTCCCAGTACACCAATTGGTCCTGATGATGCCATGGACTTGTGACCACTTCCAACAACAAAATCCACGCCCATTTTCTTTGCATGTATTGGCATCCTACCTACAGAATAAGCACCATTGAGCATGAGGGGTACATCATAACTGTGGCATATATCTGATATTCTTTTGACATCTGCAAGGTTACCATAATTACCATCTGGGTATGTAACCTGTGCCAGTGCTGGAGCTTTTCCGGTTTCACTTATAAGTTCTTCAATGGCTGTGGCATACCCTTCAACATCTGTTTTGTAGTCCGGGCTTCCGCTGTGAGGTACCATTTTCACATTAAGCCTTGCACGCTGTGCGGCAACAATGGACGAATAATGTGCAAGCCCATCCAGCACTACATACTCCCCTTCCTGAGCCATGGAATGCATCACCGCAAACTTTGATTCTCTTGCTCCATGTGTGATCCTTGCCACATCGGTATCAAGGAATGCAGGAAGAGCATTATGGATGAACTCATGTATTGGAGGTTTTTTGATAAGATCAAGCACGCCACCACAAAAATCACAAATTGAATATCCGTCTCCCCATTCGATCAATGACCTGCGGGCTTCCTCTGTAAGTATGCCACCTGTCTGGAGCGGGTCAATATTTATCGCATCCTTTGGTCCACGTTTGATAAATCCGAATTTGCTAAGGGTAGAATCATCAAGTTCCATAATCTTTCCTCTGTTTTGAATTATAGTGAGTAATGAACTTTCCAATACTAGTTAATAATGTTCATTGTAAATTATTTATCTATTCTAAATGGAGCAAAGCCTTGACTGATCCATATAAAAAAGAAAAGAGCATCTAAGCTGCTAATTCAAATCATTTAGATATCTATAGCAGTCTTAAAAACTGATATAAACTCGTCACACTGGGTGATCAGACTGTCTGCAGCATCCTTTATAACTCCTATAGGGTCTGCTCCATCTGTTTTCACAAAAAGGATCGGGTCACTTATTGATACGTGTTTCATATCATATGTTGCTATCTCAACTCTTTTGTCATCGAGAAGAGTTGACTTAAGCATATTGAGAAGAGTGTGATTTTCACCTATGATCTCAAGGTGCATCTCATCATCAGTTTTATCAATGATCTTCAATTCCATCTTTATTTCACCTAATTATAATTATCAATAAATCTTCAGACAATTCCTGTTCCGTAGTCAGAAGATATCTTTCTTTTCTCTATGTGACCACATTCGGGACATTTTAGTCTGTTGTTGTCTTTTACAAGATCTGACCTGCATTTTGAACAATAGGCTTTCATGACTCCAAGAGATTTGCCATCAGTACTCAGACGCATATTCTGGGTATTTATTACCTTTGCTTTTACTACATCTGAAAGAGCAAACTCCTGGCCAAGGTTCTTGACATATGAATCCTTGACGTTAGATACGTGGATAGCTGCTGCACCATTGGTCTGGAATTCACGCTCGCCTTTATCTTTGATAGCTCCTATTTCCACAAGTGCAATGGAATCACGCATGTTAACTACACTCCCTACAATGATGTCCCCTTCTACTATTTCAGGTGGAGTACTTGTCTGTGGAACAATGGAGATGATCCTTGATTTTCGGTCTATCTTTACATATCCTGTACTAAGCGAATGGATGTCTGCCACGTTGACATAGGTTCCATTACCTGCCTTGAACTCTTCCGTAGTTCCTACGAAATCCCCTGGCATTACAAAAACACTTTCTTCGATATTAACTTCGTCTTCGGTATCCATGTCATCTTCTTCCGTAGATCCTTTCTTGGATTTCATATTCTTTTTTTCTGCTTCACTGTTTCGAAGCTTTTTCTTCTCATCATCCACAGAACCCTTCGTGGGTGTACCAGTAGCTTTTGTTTTTTTTAGCAGAACTTCTTTTTCGCCAGCCAGCTGGTCTTTGGAATTAGATGATTTGATCTTCCTGCGTGAAGTCTTTCGTATATTTCTTATTCTAATAAGGATCCCTCATATAATTTGAAATCAATATAAAAGTGCATAAGATCCATGATATTATTAAGTAAGGGCCGCATTAAATCATAAATTATTATCGCACAATGCGATAGATTTCTACCTTTACCATTTCTACTTCTTTTTTATGAAATTTAAATGTTCGTTTTATTGGAAACGTTGTTATGTACCAATCTGTTATTCTGGCATCGCCAATGAACTTATTAATAAAATCATAGCTCCCGCAATTATGAATAGAATATATAACATCACTGGTTTTCAACGCACTTAAAAGAAACGGTCGGTCACTCCCTTTAGCCTGCGCACCAAACGGAGGGTTCATAATAACCATGTCAGCATGCCCATCCACCTCAAAAATATCGTTATGGACAAACTCGACATCCACTCCTAGTTTTTCAGCATTTTTCCGTGCAATCTCTAAAGCCTTATTGTCAACATCAAAACCGACAACCTTTTGCGCTCCAAGTAACTTTGCTCCGATTGCAAGCATTCCTGTGCCACATCCAAGGTCAAACACATCACCCTCAAGATCACCCTTCATGTAAGCAAAATGCAAGATCTCAGCAGCAAGCAGTGCAGGGGTGGCATATTGTTCAAGGGAAGCACTGGGCTTATCAAAGGCATCCACCTGTTCAAGTAAGATCTCAAGCTTTCGTTGCTTCAATTTTATTCACCTGTGATCTCATCAAATACAAGGTCTTCCCAATCCCTCTCACCAAGAACGATCTCAAACTCCATGGGGGTCAACATTGGCGCATTGAATCTTCCGACCTCATCCACAGCAAGCCGGGGACATGCCGTATTCACAAAAGCGTCTACTTTGAACTGCAATAACTGGTCCGGGGTGACAAGATCCATTGTGAGGATAAGGGCTTCTTTGCCATGTTTTTTTGCCATGTTCTTCAGTTCCTCAGCAAGCTTCATTCGATCCTGTCCGGGTTTTGTAGATACTACGATACCAAAAACCTCAGCATCAAGTGACTTTGCTATCACCGCAGTTCTTTGCCTGAGTATTCTGGAGCTGTCAGCCTCACGCAGTTCATTTACAAATGGATCTGCTATAAGAACTCGTTTTTTTGTTGCCAGGGAAACGCCAAGTGGGTGAAACTGTCCGCTTCCAATGTATAGGTACTCATCACAGTCTTCTTTTTTAGCAGCAGAGAAATTACATCCCAGCACCTGCCCGGGATATGCTATCTTACTATCGCCCGCACATATAACTCCCTCTTTGCCGTGCTCTTTTAGAACAGAAGCCGCATCTTCCAGTTTGTATACATGCTGAACTGTGCTTATCAGGCCTATCTTCTGACCCTGAAGCTCAGCAAGAGCCAGCTCTACGACATCCTTAACATCCACAGCTGATCTTGTCTCAATGAAATACACCTTCTGTGATAGTTTGTTATCATCAAGCTGCGCATGGCCAAAGTGGAAAAGGATCTCTACTTTGTCCAGTAAAGCCACATCAAGGTCACATGCTCCAAAACATGGATTTCCTGATATAAGTACAGTGACATCTGTTTCATTCTCTATCTGCAAGGCAATTCCAGGGGAGCGCCTCTTGAAACCTTCCGGAAACTGTAATCCTATGACCATTGCACCGGTATCTTTAATGATGGAGATGATACGGTCAAGCTGAAAGTCAAAAGCTTCTCCTTTAGTCATGAATATCCTCTATGGAAACACCTTTTTCAGTTATATCGATACGTACCAGGGTCTTAACATCGATTCCCATATCCTTTAATCTTGAAAGGCCATCACCGCGTTCAATAATAACGATGGTATCTGTGACAACAGCGCCAATGCCCTCAAGCGCTTTTATTAGTGATACAAGAGTGCCGCCTGTGCTTATGACATCATCAACGATAAGCACCCGATCACCTTTTTTGACATCGTTCACATAAAGCTCGCCTTTTGAATAACCGGTTTCCTGTGAAAGCTTGATCTCGCCTTCAAGCCCATACGACCTTTTTCTGATTATTGTAAATGGAATACCTGTTTTCATGGATATTGCTGTGGCAAGGGGGATGCCCATAGCTTCTATGGCGATTATCTTGTCAAAATCCTTGCTGACCATTCCCAGTATGTGTTCTGTGATCTCCTCAAGAAGCTCAGGTTTAAGCTGCGGAACTCCATCTGAGATGGGATGGATAAAATAATAGTACTTTCCCCTTTGCACAATAGGTGCATTTAACAGGGATTCACGAAGTATTTTTAGCATAGTTATCGCTTACTACCTGCCAATATATAAAAACAGACCGTTAAAGTAAAACTCCACGGCCATACTGCAACAAAAGCTGTTTTTTTCCCTTTGCTGCCTGATGACAGAATACAGGGTTTCTTTGCTCAGTGACTTTGGACGGTATTCCCTCTAATCGAAGATAGTCAATAAAGAGAAAAAGAGCAGAACAATTGCAAAGCTCTACATTATTCTGAACTGTTCGAGTATATGTCTGGACAGATTACTACTTACGCTCACGGACTTCATCAAAGTATCAGCTCTGGATATCCCGCAGTTAAGGTCAACAAACCTATTATCATTAGCTGTATCACGTTTATCGAGCAGCATATGATTAAGGAAATCTGAATAATATGAAGCTACGCCATGGGACGATACTTCAATTTCTCTTGCAGCCATTAGCTTAGCGGCAGGTCCACTCACAGCTTCTGTTCCAATTATGGGACTTACTGCAATGACCTTTTTATTTTTGAGAATATTACGCATGCCTGGGAGTTCGATTATAGGGCCGATGCTTGTTATTGGGTTGCTTGGGCCAATGAGAACCTCCTCTTCATTTTCAAGTGCCTCCAAAACAGCAGGTGTTATGGAAGCATTTTCGATACCTTCCTGATATACTTCAAGAACATCAGGCTCGCCATGTTTTCTAACCCAGAAATCCTGGAAATGCATTTTTCCTTCTGCTGTGCTTATTATGGAGGATACCGGATCATTGGACATGGGCAAGACCTTTGCTCTCACTCCAAAGGAATGGCAAAGATGAGTTATGGCTTCTGTAAGTGTCATTCCACTACGAATGAGGTCCGAGCGCATTATATGGGTAGCACGGTCAAGATCACCAAGCATCATAAACTCATTGTGTCCCAATGTTCTCATAACTTCATGGGTTCTGTAGGTGTCATCTTTAATTCCCCACCAACGGGTGCTGTCCAGTCTGCCTGATAGCAGGTAGAGTACAGTGTCAATATCCGGGCATATCAGGTTTCCTGACATCCATATATCCTCTGCCGTATTGACCACCACTGTGATCTCTTCCTCCGGGATCAGTTCACGAAGGCCGTTCAATAGTTTAGGAGTACCTGTACCGCCTGAGAAAATTATCATGTTTTACTTCCTTTATAAATGGGGTGTAAACCCCTATATCTTTAGCATCGCATTAAATCAGAGATTTAATGGGAGTTCTTGGACTTTGTTCAAGAACATAGGAGATGTAAGCGTCCATTACCTCCTGATTCCGTATGCATTCTATCACAGCTTCTTTGCTAATATTTCCAATGGTACTACAAAAATATCTATCACTCCATAATGTATGTTCTCTCCAATAATATTGTTTCAAATGGAGTTCTTTTTGTTCCCATAAACGATATGTTGTTTCCTGTTACAATTATTTGATACTGGATAGGATATTTAGGTTTACTCTTAATAAGTAAATGGATATGGTCTTGTCGGTTTCCATTTTCATAATTTCAAAATTAGATTTTGTGGCAATGTTCAATATTAGATCTTTTAACTCTTCTTCAATACCAAGCAACGTCTTTCTTTCATATTCCATAATATACAATATACAATATTAACAAAATTATAACTCACATTCCGCAGGTATAATTCCATTTTGAACAATTTTGCATGATAGCGTTTTTCAAACATAATTAATATCAATCTTATTTTTATATATTCAGGAAAAGCTTGTTTTGGTTGCATTCTTATTGAACAAGCAGAACATATTTTCCAGAGCATATAATCAAAATCATTACCAAGCAAAATGATGAACTTTTATTGTCGACCTGCGGAATGTGAGTTATAAGTAATATTTACTCTAATATATGTTTGTATGTTAAAATCTTACAAGTATAGAATGTATCCTACAAAAAAGCAGGAAGAGCTTTTTTTTAAGCACTTCGGAGCAAGTAGATTCATCTATAATTGGGGTTTAGAACAGAAAATCAAGACCTATGAACAGGACGGAAAATCAATTTTAAGGTTTGACCTGAACAAAGGAATAACAATGTTGAAGAGAAACGAAGAACACGAATGGCTTAAAGATGTTAATCCTCAGTCATTGCAGGGTGCTACCCTCAATCTCGATAATGCTTTTACAAGATTTTTTCGTGAAAAGAAGGGATTCCCGAAATTTAAGTCCCGTAAAAATCCAGTACAGTCCTTTTCAGTACCTCAGAATTATGTAATAAATTACAAAAATAATACTGTAACCCTTTCTAAAATAGGTAACGTTAAAACAAAACTTCATCGAAAACTTGAAGAAGGCAAACTCAAAACAGCTACAGTATCCAAAAGCTCAACAGGAAAATTCTACATCAGTATCCTTTTAGATGATGAAAAGGAAGCACCTAATAAATTTCTTTTCGATGAAAAGGTAACTATCGGCATTGATGTTGGAATTAAGGAATTTGCAGTCCTTTCTAACGGTGAAAAGGTTGAGAATCCAAAGTATCTCAGAAACTCTATGAAACGCCTGAATGTTCTTCAAAGAAGAATGAGTAAGAAACAGAAGGGCTCTAAGAACAAAAATAAAGCCAGACTAGCATTATCATTGCTTCATGAGAAAATAAGTAAGCAGAGAGCAGATTTTCAACATAAATTATCCTCTAAGCTCATAAGCGAGAACCAAGCGTTAGCATTGGAAACTTTAAACGTTAGCGGTATGTTAAAAAATCATTGCCTTTCTCAAGCAATTAGTGATGCTTCATGGAGTTCTTTCGTAGCTAAACTTGAATATAAGGCGGAATGGTATGGAAAAACTATACTTCGTATCGGGCAATTCGAGCCATCTACTAAAATATGTAATGTATGCGGTCACTACAAATCAGATATGACTCTTGCTATTAGAAAATGGCAGTGTCCTGATTGTAATAGCAATCATGATAGAGATATTAATGCCGCTATTAATATCAAGAAGTTTGCTTTAGATAAGCAAAATTTAATAGAAATATAAAACACCGTAGGAACTACGGGACGGGCTTGTGGACTTGTCCTCAATGGAGGAAAGAATGAAGCAAGAAGTCACGAAGTCTTTAGCTTCGGGGTAGTTCACGAGCTTATGGTGGGTTATAATAATATAACTAGCATACAAAAGTGACCCTAAATACAGGAGAGAAAATTTTGAAAAAGATATATATCATTTCAGCGGTAATATTTGCACTCCTAGTTCTTATACTGGGTGTATTTGGAATTCTTCTGGTAGGAAGCAGTTTTGGTTCCGGAAACATCGCCTTGATAGATCTTAACGGTCCCATCAGCTCACAAACTACTCAGGCGGGTATTTTCAGCGAATATGAGCCAAATGTTGATGATTACATTGGATGGATAGAAGATGCAGCAGAGGACTCAGGAACCGAAGCGATAGTTATCAAGATCAACTCTCCAGGCGGAGAAGTAATTGCAAGTGAAAAGCTTGCCCGAAGTATAAAATCAGCTTCTGAAAAAAAGGTTGTTGTGGCATATATTGAAACAATGGGTGCTTCAGCGGCATATCAGGCAGCCTCGTCTGCAGATTATATTGTTGCAGAAAGACAGTCACTCGTAGGAAATATCGGAGTCAGGTTGGAGACAATTCATTACTATGGCTTGATGGAAAAGCTTGGCGTGAATGTGACAACTATCAAAAGCGGGGAGTATAAGGACATAGGCTCACCAACAAGACCCATGACCGAAGAAGAACAAAAAATGCTTGAGTCCATCGTAGATGAAAGCTATTGTGAATTCATCTCATGGGTAGCAGAGAACAGGAATATGACCATTAACGAAACACTCCAGGTTGCAGAAGGTAAGATCTACAGTGGCATACAGGCTGAAAAGGTAGGACTCGTTGATATGACCGGAACAGAGGATGATGCAATTGATATTGCTGCAAAGATGGCAAATATATCAGATCCTAATGTTTACAGATACGAGACTCAATCATCCGGGATATTGGGGATAAATCTCAATGACATGTCTTATGCTTTGGGTTATGGGATAGGGAAAGGACTTTCACAAACTAGCCTGGAAGATAGCGTCAGATCCTATCAGATGTATTATTAAATAAGGCATTATTTGGGGCTTTTGTTATATTTAGAACATCACTTAATGAAAAAATGATGGATGCAACATCATTATAATATAAAAGACATTTTAAAGCTATGAAAGTCATCCGTGACCCGATCCATGGGTATATTGAGCTTGACGATATCACATTATCAGTTATAGATTCGCCGCAGATGCAACGTCTGAGAAGGATAAGCCAGCTTGGGCTGTCAAATCTTGTGTATCCTGGAGCGAATCATTCTCGTTTTGAACATTCCCTTGGAGTGATGCATCTTGCAAGCATGCTAACAGGGAAGATCGATTCTTTGACCGAAGATGAAAAAGAGGAATTAAAGGTTGCAGCCCTTCTTCATGATGTCGGACATGGTCCATTATCCCATGTTACAGAAGGTATTACTAAACATTATACAAGAAAGAGTCATGAAGATGTCAGGGAAATACTGAAAAAGGGTGAGATAGGGGATATATTAAGTGAACATGGTTTTAATCCCGCAAGTATCGAGAACCATATTCAGGGTAAGACAGACATTGGAAAGATACTGAACAGTGAGATCGATGTAGACCGAATGGACTATCTTGTCAGGGATTCCCACTACACAGGGGTGGCTTTTGGTCTTGTGGACCACGTCAGACTCATCAATGAGATGAAGTTCTATGAGAACAAACTGGTTGTCACAGCAGGTGGTGTCAAGGCAGCTGAATCACTTCTTGTTTCCAGATTCCTGATGCATCCTTCTGTTTATTATCATCATGTTTCCCGCATAGGAGAAACCATGTTCACAAGAGCAGTGGATGATCTTATTCAAAAGAAGTCATTAAATGCTTTTGATCTGCGAAAAATGGATGATTCCAGACTTTTTGAAATGATACGTAATGACGATGGCTATGCCGGGGAACTGGCAGCAAAACTGGATAACAGGAAGCTCTACAAGAGGGCCTTATATGTAGGATTTGATGAAGTTGGTGAAGGGGTACTCAAACATCGAAAGCACATCGAAAGAATCGAGGTGGAGATTGCAGAAGATGTTGGCATTGAGCCGAAAGATGTTCTTATAGATATTCCAAAGAGTCCTGAGATAGCTGAAATGAAAGCGCTGGTGAAGGTGAATAACAGGATGTTACGCCTGGATGAAGCTTCAAATGTTGTGGCAATACTCGAACAGGCCCACCGTGATAACTGGAAAATGGGGGTCTATACTCCAAAGGAATACAGGGATGATGTAACTAAAGCCGCAAAGGTCTTTTTTGATGTAAAGAGGACAACGAAACAGTTCCGTCTAAGTGAGATGGAGGTGTAAGATGTATCAAATAAGGAAGCTAGTAGGCAGGATAAACCTTACACTTGAATGGAAAAAGGTAGGGGCTGATTATATTGCCTGTCTTACAGGTGGAGAAGAACATGTTGGGGCGGTGGCTGTGGGCTTTTACGATGTATCTTCTGGCAGGGCATCATCTTCGGTGATAACAAACCCAGGACACAGGGAAATAAATATTGCATTACTTGGAGCAAAAGTATTCAGTGAAGCCAGCAGGTCTACGTCGGTTTTTATAGTTGGCATTCATCTGGACAAGATTACAAAAAAAGAAATAGGGGAAATTGTCTCTGCCTCAGAAAAAATGATCGACGAACTATCTGTAATTATTCATGAGGGTTTCTAATGGAAATAGTAATAGGTATCAGTGGCGCATCAGGTTCTGCTTATGGGATTCGTTTACTGGAGCTACTTTCTAAAACAGACATTTTGACTCATCTGGTCATAACAAGGACTGCAAAGCAGATAATTGGGATAGAAACAGATTATGAGCTAAGTTACGTCGAAGGACTCGCAGATGCATTATATGACGAAAATGATTTCACAGCTCCTATTGCCAGTGGTTCTCATAAGTTCAATGGAATGATAGTTGCACCATGTAGCATGAAAACCCTTGCTGAGATCTCAGGAGGAATGTCGAATAACCTGCTTGGAAGGGTTGCAGATGTATGTCTGAAAGAGAGAAGGAAACTCATCCTGATGCCACGGGAAACTCCCCTGAACCAGATACATCTTGAAAATATGCTAAGGCTGGAAAGGGCTGGCGGTATTATTCTGCCTGCATCTCCTGGATTCTATTCAAGGCCGCAGACAATTGATGACCTGGTCAATTCAATGGCAGGACGTGCTCTTGACCTGATGGGCATTGACAATGAAGTATACAAACGCTGGGAATGATAGGGCTTGATCTGCCGTTTCAGAAAGCAGATTGTAATAAAATACTTTTTTGAGGCTAATGAGGGATCTTGTAACACCCATTTTTTAAATCATAATGTCTTTTTACTGTTTTTTTGTGCATTTTTGCTCATGGTATCTTCATTCTCACGAAACCTTTTTATGCAATAACTACTATCTCAGAGCTACCCTTTCTGAATGGGATAGTAGGGTAGCTTGGTCCATCCTCGAGCGTTTGGGACGCTTGGACTGCGGTTCAAATCCGCGCTATCCCACCAAAACTTTTCTAACCATTTCTGCTTGTTTTATAGGGGACCTTACAGATTCTGGTTCTGCTGAGATTCTTGTTTGATTCTCATATCATTTTTCTAGTTTCTCCATCAAATCATAGATTTAACAGGGGTTGCGGATTTTAATTTAAAACATTATATTTAATCTTTTATCCCCTCTTTTTTCTCAAGGACTCAAGGCTATTGCTTCTTTTTATTTTTTAAAGATTAATCCTCTGTGGTCTAATACTTTGTAGAAATGAACTTTCATAAAATCTGTTATGACAAAGGCTACCAGTGAATATAACCATACAAATCCTGCCAGTTTCCAGCTCAGAGGTGATACGTAAATACCATATATTACAAGCATTGTTGCCAGTAATTTAGTGCCAATGGCAGACCAGAAGAGAAGTCCACTTGGCCTGATTGACCAGAAAGGTCCCCTAGTACGGGCAAGGAATATTGTCAAATGTCCGGAAACTGTTAGTTTTAGAAAGATAAAAGACTGAAGAAGAGCCTTGTCTAAACTTAATACTTGTTCTCCGATGTAAAATATGAAGAATGAAGAAAATACTCCTATTAATCCAAGAAATGTTGCCATACTCAGAACTTCTCTCATATTCCACTTTTCAGGTATATTGGAATATTGGACATTATCGTAGGCAATTGCCATTATCGGGGCATCGTTGAAAAGGGCCAATAGAACTATCATAAGAGCAGTTATGGGATAAAAATCAAATATGAGAATGGAAAGTGTGATGAAAAAAAGCACTCTTATAGTTTCAGCTATGCGATAGATGGAATAACTTTTCATCCTTTGGAATATGATACGGCTTTCTTTTATCGCATCAAGAATGGTTGAAAGTCCAGGCTTTGTGAGCACTATATCTGCAGCAGATCTGGCAGCATCTGTAGCACCAGCAACTGCAATACCTGCGTCTGCTTTCTTCAGGGCCGGAGCATCATTGACACCGTCCCCGGTCATGCCTACAATGTGGCCATTGTTCTGAAGCATTTCCACAATCTGATATTTGTGTTCAGGAAATACCTGAGCAAAACCATCAGCATTTTCTACAATACTATGAGGATTATTATCGGGAGTGTCCATTAAAGAAGAAGCTGTTACGATATTTGTTCCCAGATCAACCTGTCGGGCTATCTGTCTTGCAACAGCAATGTGGTCTCCTGTAACCATCTTAATATCCACATTCATTGACTTTGCGTTCTTGATAGTCTCTGCAGAGTCCTCATATGGGGGGTCATAAAGGCCTATAAGGCCAAGTAATCTCCATTCACCTTCCACATCACTCCTGGCAACCCCCAGTGCACGATATCCTTTTTCAGCAAAAGCATTTACAGACTCTTCGACTTCTGCATCCATATCTTCTTTATTTTTAACCATTCCCAGAATTACCTGTGGTGCTCCTTTTGTCACCTTAAAATGAGTTCCCCCGGGTCCTTCTATTGATGCTTCTGAACGTTTTATAACCGGATCGAAAGGCCTGAATTCTGTTATCCTGTAGTCTCGAATCGATTCCGAAATATCTTCCGATTCCCTGACTCTGGAAAACACGGCATTGTCGATAGGGTCCTGATCTTCTTCCCTGGATGAGAGGGTCGCGCATAAAAGTACATCTGTGTCATCTGATCCTTTCATCGACGCCACGTCAGCCAGTGTCAACTTGTTTTGGGTAATAGTACCGGTCTTATCAGAACAAAGTATATCCATTCCAGCCATCTCTTCGATTGCTACCAGTTTACTGACAATTGCGCCTTTTTTGGCAAGATCGATGGCACCCGCTGCCATGGACACCGAAAGAACGGCAGGTAATGCCGCCGGTATTGCAGCAACAGTCAAAACAAGAGCAAATTGAAGTGTGTCAGGCAGACTGGTATGGCGGAACAGGGCTACCACAAAGATCAATGCAACGAGCAAAGCAGCCATGACGATCAGGTAATCTCCGATCTTGACTATGGCTTTCTGGAAATGGCTTTTATTCCGGACTTGCGCAACAAGCTTTGCGGTCTTACCAAGATAACTGTTCATGCCAGTGGCGACCACTAACGCATTCATTTCCCCTTTCTGTATGACAGAACCGGAATAGGCGGTGTCTGAAAAATGTTTTTCCGCAGGCAAAGATTCACCGGTCAATGCTGACTCGTCCAGCATCAAATAACTTTCTTCTATGAGCCTGACATCAGCAGGAACGATGTCTCCCAGGCGTATGCGTACAATGTCACCTGGCACAAGATCACGTGCGTCCAGCTCGATCCATTTCTTGTCCCTCAATACCTTTGCTTTGAGGGCCATCCTCTTATTCAATAGTTCGATGGCATTGTCCGCTTTATTTTCCTGCCAGAACCCTACCACAGCATTCAAAAACAACAGAATGGAAATAATCAGCAGGTCCTCCCAGCGCTGTATTATTGCCGAGAGAAGGATAGCTGCTTCGATCATCCATGGAATTGGACCCCAGAAATAGCCGAGAAATTTTCTCAATGGGTTTCTTTTCTTCTCCAATATCTCATTATAGCCATATTGTTCCAGTCTTTTTTGTGCTTCAGAGGAAGAAAGACCCTCTTCACTGGCATTAACTGATTCTAACAGCTCTCTTATGGAAGTCCCTTTATCTTCATTGCTATCAATAATACCCCACTCCACAATAGTTTTGTTCTCTTATATGATTAAAGTTGTTCATGGTCCTTCTTTATGTACCTGCCCGTAAGCTTCCTGTAAATTGCTTCGATGGCAAATGCAAAACCAAGCATGAAAAGTAAAATGAAAATATCTTTTGGATAATTATTCAAAGTGTACCAGATCAGTGTAAACAGTGCAACAGCACAGACAATTACTCCTGTTATTGAGATCAATCTGATACTTTTGGTCTTCTGGTAAAGATGAGTATTGGAAGCATTAACAGCTGCGAATATCAGCAAAAATCCTGCACTTCCCATTATTGAAATACTGGAAAGATCAAATACATTTGCAACTATCAACGTTAAAGTAGATGTGATCAAAAGACCTTCAATTGGTCTGTTCCATATTTTCTTTTCCAGTAGTTCAGGCAATTCTCCATCTTTGGCAATGATATAACTTACACGCGAAGCACCATATAAAGTCGCATTAATAGCTGAGGTTGTAGATAATAGTGCTGCAACCGCGATAAGAATGAAACCAGTATTGCCTAAAAAGGGCTTTGCAGCTACGGCAAGAGCATAATCCTTGGCATGCGCGATCTTGTCTGTGGAAACAGTTTCAACGGTAACAAAAGCGATCAACACATATAGTAAAATAACAAAGAAAACAGCTGAATAATAAGCACGCGGAAGTGTTTTTTCGGGAGCCTTCACATCTTTTGCAGTGTTTGCTATCAGCTCAAAGCCTTCGTAAGCCACAAAGATTATCATGCCTGCGGCTACAAGCTGAAATGAGTTTGAGCCAAGGGTCGGCTGAAAAGGCTGGGATCGCATACTCCATAGGCCTACACCAATGAATGTCAGCAGAATAGCAAGTTTAAATCCGACGACCCATTCTTCCGCTTTTCCAACTATCTTTGCTCCAATGATATTCACAACAGTTAATGCTATAATGATACTGCTGGTGAGTATGTGTCTTGAGACTGTTTGCATGGAATCCGGGAAGAATGTGGCACCGTAGCTCCCAAAAGCATAAGCATAGAGGGAGAGCATCACAACGTAGCTTAACCATAGCAGAACATTCAGCCCGCCGGTGATCAGACCTGAACCAAATGCTTGATTTAAAAATTCAACAGTTCCTCCTTCAGAAGGATATCTGACAGATAATTTTGCATATGAATATGATGTCAGCAATGCAACTATACCTGCAAGTAAAAATGCAACAGGTGTTCCGCCTTGCCCAAGCTCAACAGCAAGGCCCAGAACTGCAAAGATGCCTCCTCCAACCATACCTCCGATCCCTATAGCCACTGCAGACAAGTATCCTACGGATCTCTGGGAAGACGAATCATTCATAAAATAACCTCCTCATGCAGGCTTTCTGGTCTTTAACATTCTTCCGGAACATTTTCTATAAACCCACTCTACAATAAAACACAAAATCAGGACGCCTGCAAATACAATCAATGTTATTATTGAGTTCAGTAGTTCATAATATACAAGGATGCCGAAAAATATAAGACTGCTGAGAAGGGATGCCCATATCAAATAGGGTTTTGCACCTGTTTCCCCGGATAAACGCAGATGAGCCGAATTAACTGCTACATATATCACCAATAGAGAAGCACTGGCAAGCATACCAATCTTTTCTAAATTCAGCAGATTTGTACACAGAATTACCAGTCCTGAAGTAATAAATAGACCTTCAGTACTTCTTTTCCAGACTTTTCTCTCAAAAAATTCTGGCAATTCACCTTCCTTAGCTATAAGATAACTTACATTTGCACCCCCGTAAAGAGATGCATTTATAGCAGAGGATGTTGATAAAAGAGCAGCTATTGCCATGATTTTGAATCCTACTACACCTAAGAACGGTTCTGCCGCTGCTGCCAGGGCATAGTCCTTAGCAGTGGAGATCTCAGATATGGAAAGATTTCCGATCACTGCAAGACTTACAAGGACATAAATGCATATGACGATCAATACACTTAAGTAGAGGGCTTTGGGAAGAGTTTTTGTGGGATCATCCATATCTTCTGCAGCATTGGTTATTAATCCAAAACCCTGGTAGGCAAGAAATACAATCCCTGCTCCGAATAATATATTTGGAGTTTTAGGAAAATTCATAACTGCCAGATTCTCAGGTTTTATAAAGAACATGCCAGCAAGAGCAAATATCATGAGAATGCCTACTTTTATTGAAACGATGAAAAGTTCGGACCTTCCTACGGCTTTTGCACCTATGAAATTAATTGCTGTAAAGACTATAATTATAGCTGTGGCAAATATATTTGACCATATGACCGCAGAACCAGCAGGCATAAAGGTCATCGCATAAAGGGAAAATCCTTTTGCATACAGGGCCAGTCCGAATATATATCCGGTCCACAGAAGAAGGTTCAGTCCACCGCTTAATACACTATCTCCAAACCCTCTAACAAGAAACTCCACCGGACCACCTGCAGAAGGGTACCTTACTCCCAGTTTTGCATAGGAATAAGTGCTTAACAGGGCGACCAGGCCAGCAATGATAAATGATATATAAACCGCATTTCCCGATATCTGAGTTGCAGTTCCAAATATCGAAAATATCCCTGCGCCAACCATTGCTCCAACACCAATGGAAGTAGCTGACCACAACCCCATCGATCTATTTCCCGCCATCAAAAACCCATAGGATACTTTGCATAATCAATTATAAAAAGTAATTCCCTAAACATTAATATAAATTTCAGGGTTTTTTCAAAATCCTCTATAGTTTTTGACTCGTCCTTACAAAAATAAACGCAATTCCAATTATAAATGCTGTTAATGTAGAATTGATAAAAGATGTCTCTGGAACTTCCCTATCAACAATATAGTTATCATAGATATGATTTTCAATATAACCCTCTTTGTTGATAGCTTTACTATTATTTGATAGGGAATTATCGTTCAAAGTATTGTTCACAGACATATCCATAAATATTCCAATAGCATTGTTTGAATCTATTGTATTGTTGTTTATTCTGTTATTATTGGAAGAAATGAGGGATACACCATTTTTATTGTTTGAATTAATACCATTATTCTTCAACTCATTGTTGTTGGAAGCTTCAAGTGTAATACCGTCCCAGTTATTCAAAACCATGGAGTTGTTGTCCAGTAAATTATCGTTTGAACGTTCAAGATAAATACCAATCCAGCGACTTGAAACTATATTATTGTCAATCAAAACATTTCCAGTTGAAGAAGCCAGTCCTATGCCATTTTGATTATTAGAAAGAACATTGTTGCTAATATTACATTTTTCAACACTATCAAGATAAATCCCTGCTTTTTCAGGACCTCTGGCATCTTTAATAGTAAAACCTTTAATTGTCACACCATTTGCCTTAATATCTAAAATATGTTCTTCTGCCCTGGCAGCCTGAATGATAGTATCAGCCGGATTTTCGGATTCAGCTGTTAATACCAATTCTTTGTCAATGTAAATATTCTCAATATAGGTACCAGGATAAACGAGAACTGTATCTCCAACAGTAGCATTATTTAGAGCTTGTTGTATTTTTGTATATCCTTCACTTCCATCCACTTTAAGTGTGGATGCGAATGTTGTAGATGTTATTATCAACAAAAAAATAAAAATTGCTACAATATAAATTATTATTCTTGACTTAGTCTTCACTCACATCACCCAATTGAATAGAGATATTATGAAAAACATCTAATTTCAATATATGGCTATAACCTATTCCTATATAATATGATATTTACCGATGTCTATTCCCAGATTAAAATTTCTGTACCCTACAACTTTTCAAGCCAGAGATTGTACTCCCCAATCTCAGTATGTAGGTAGATGTATCAAATTAATATATAAGTAAAAATAAAAATTGGGATTCTACGAATCCTAAATTCTTTCAGGACTGATATGGAATGCCCTCCGTCCTCACATGGATTAGTTTTATAACATATACGTAGTGAATAATGTCCCCATGGCAAACGTTAAGGTGAAACTTTTTGCAAACTTAAGAGAGATTGTGCAAACCTCCTCATTAACACTTACAGGACATACTGTAAAGGACGTTCTGTTTTCTCTTACAGAACAATACCCTCCTTTGAATGAACTCATATTTGAAACAGGTGAAGACGTGAAACTTTGCGGTTACATCAATGTGTTCCTTAATGGAAACAACATCAAACACATGGAAGGGCTGGCTACTGTCCTCAATGACGATGACGAGCTGGGGGTTTTTCCCCCTGTATCAGGCGGATGAATTACACGGATGGAACAAGAATGATATTCAGAGAACGTACCGATGTCGGTAAAGCAAAAGAGATCTTCCTTGGACAAATAAAAGGGACAGAAAAAACAGAGACAGTCCCCGCAAGCTCAGCTATAGGCAGGGTACTTTCAACAAGTATACTTGCACCGCGTAACGTGCCACATTACCGCCGTTCCGCCATGGATGGCTTTGCAGTCAGATCAGTAGAGCTTCTGGGGGCATCACTTACAAATCCAGTAATGCTGAACGTATCAGATGAGATCATGGAAGGCACATGCGTTCCTGTGAATACTGGTGATTATGTTCCTGATGACTTTGATGCTGTACTTATGATGGAAGATACGATCTCCATCGGAGACATGATCGAGATTCGAGCACAGGTTCATCCCGGAAAGAACGTGGGTGAGATCGGGGAAGATGTCAGGAAGAACGAGCTCATATTCAACAAAAGCCATCTTCTAAGGCCATGCGATGCTGCTGTGCTTGCATCCCTTGGAATTGTTGACGTGAGGGTATATGCCAAACCTGTTGTTGCAATCATTCCTACAGGTAACGACCTGTTGCCCCTGCCTGGGGATGATGTCCCGGTACCTGGAAAAACACTGGACATCAATAGCCTTATGATAGGAAAATATGTTGAGAAATGGGGCGCAATTGCGCGATACTGTGACATTGTCCCTGAAGACAAACAACTCATAGAGGAGGCCATCAAAGCCAATCTTGACACTGATATGATGGTGATATCAGGCGGAACTTCTGTCGGGGAGAGGGATTATGTTCCGGCAGTAGTTGAAAAGCTGGGAACGAAACTTGTTCATGGTGTCGGACTTAGTCCTGGAAAACCCACTGCTCTGGGAGTTGCAGACAATGTGCCAATACTCTGTATGCCAGGATATCCTGCTGCAGGCCTTGTGGCACTTTTTGCTTTTGGAAAACCTGCACTGAGAAAGGCAGGTAATATCCCTGATATTCCTGATACAAAAGTAAAAGCCACCCTGAGCGGTAAAATAATGTCCAGAGAAGGATATGTCAGTTATGCAAGGGTCATCCTCGAGGGTAATATTGCTCATCCGCTCATGACAGCAGGTGCCGGTATATTGAGTTCCATTGCAAAATCCGATGGATTCGTTATAATTCCGGAGAACGTGGAAGGATGCGAAGAAGGAAGCGAAGTGGAAGTTGTACTGATTGAATGATATTTTTTCCCAAAGCCGGCTCCTTGATTTTTTAACAATAGGTGCAGGGGGTTTCTTAGGGGCAATTTCACGATTTATGATCGCAGGCCAGTTAGAGCCTGCATCATGTATCCTTTTTGTCAATGTTCTGGGGAGTATATTGCTTGGTTTTCTTATGTACAATTCTGAATCTCTTGGTTATGTGTCTCCAAAAATCAGACTCTTCTTCGGGATTGGTTTTTTAGGTTCATTGACTACCTTTTCCACATTTACGGTTCAGACATTCCAGATGTCCTTTATTGAAGCAGTATTCAATGTCTTTGCACATCTACTCCTGACACTTGGTGGAGTGTTCACTGGAAGGGGTATCATTGTGTATATTGTAAAAAGGAGGGAAGGAAGCAGTGGTCTCTGAAATCCTGCTTGTAGGCACAGGTGGGTTCATCGGTGCAATACTCCGATATCTTGTGTCTGGTGCAATTCCCCGAATAAATGAAATCCCGTCTGGAACTCTTGCTGTAAATGCAATTGGCAGTTTTGTGCTGGCGGCAATGACATTCTTATCTGTTGAAGGTTCCCTCAGCTTCTTTGTTGGCATCGGAATGCTTGGTTCTTTCACCACCTTTTCGACCTTTGCATACGAAAGTTTCAAGTTGCTTGAAGAGGGGGAAGACAAGTATTTCTTAATGAATGTGTTCCTCAATGTAAGTGTATGCCTCTGTGCAGCATTTCTGGCATATAGGATAATTATTCCATAGACCTGCTTCCTCTTCCTTCAAACTCAAATGCGCACTTAGATTATATTATAATTCAGCATTAGTGCCAGCAGTATAAGGATCACACCTGTTATAAGGCGTATCTCTACGCGCCTACAATAATAGCACAGGCTATAACGGCCAGAGCCACGATAAATATGGGTTTATGCTATAAATGCTGCTAAATAGGATGTATAATACATAAGTGGTAATGGCTTTGCTATTTATAGCCAGGCACAAATGTAGAATTATTAAATAGGGATACAATGCGGGATATCAGAGGATAACAGATATGAAAATATTGCTTTTGAGGATATATCTTAGTGAGAATGACAAATATAAAGGAAAAACTGCGCACCATGCTGTCATAGATTTCCTTAAAGAGCATGGAATCGCAGGTGCTACGGTCCATCACTGTATAGAGGGATATGGTATGCATCATAAGATCCACACTGCAAGTGTTTTAAGGCTTGGGACCGATCTCCCGGTAATAGTACAGGCTGTGGACCTGGAGGAAAAAATAAGAAGTCTTATTCCGAAACTCAAGGAACTACTGCCCACAGAACTTATGATCGTTCAGGATGTGGAGGTCGTTTCGGGAGAAGGTTTTAAAAAAACTAGCCAGAAATCCCATACTCTTTAGAGTATGGGCTGAATGGCGCTTATTATGAATACATGGAAATCAAAAAACCGACACAAATACTTACTACAATATCACTTAATCCTTGTATGTAAGTATCGAAAAAATTATTAAATGAACCAATAAGAACTGATATCATAAAACTATCTGAAGATATCTGCAAAAAACAGCATACAATTATCAAAACTATAAACACTGATAATGGATTTGGGATGTTCAGGACAATCCTGAAACAGAAGACGCAAGAAATTGGGAAGAAACTTATCAAGATTCCAAGGTTCTATGCCAGTTCAAAGACATGTTCTGTCTGCAATGCAATCAACAAAGGATTAACTCTGGATGACAGGACATGGACATGTACTTGTGGGACAATTCATGATCGAGACACCAATGCTGCTATCTATATCCGGAACTATGGAATAACATTAATACAACAAACCGCAGGAACTGCGGGGATAGCCTGTTGATACTTAGTAGAGAACTACTATTGAGCAGGAAGCCCTGACCCTTTAGGGTCTGGGTAGTTCACAGACGGTATTTAGATATTTTGTTTATCTATAGAGCACCACTGTACTTCCCCTGATGTCTATAAGGGTAGTCTTGGTTGCCTCTGCAAGTTTTTCTGCTGATGCTTTGATGTCCTCTCCTTCAGCACTGGTCTTTAGCATCTTTACCTTGATAAGACGATTTGCTTTCAACTGTTTTTTTATTTCTTCCATAACAGAATCGGTAATTCCGTTCTTCCCTATATTGAGGATTGGTTTGATCTTTGTAGCCTCGGTTCTTAGTTGATATATTTTATCTTTTTCCATTATGATACACCTGATAAGTAGTTCGATATAAATGATTCAATTATAATATAGTATAAAAAGTATGTCCATTCACAGATGAACCTGTTAATATTTCAGGGAACATTCTATAGATTCAGGTATATTGAAAAAGAGCATTATGTTCTCTTAAGGGATATCTCCGTCCCATCAATATTGTACTCGAACCATGGGGTCGGTTTTGATGTCATTCCTACTACTCTCATTGCGTAAGAATCGCCTACTTCCTTGATCTCGATCATACCATCAAAAAGTTGCTTCAGCGTGGCTATGGTCTGCGTATCATGCATTCCATCTTCTACAACATAGATTCCAAAACCTTTGGCTGCCTTAACCCTTCCGGTAAATACATGGAGGAATCTGAAAACAGTCTGTATGTTAGAATACATAAGGATGGTAGAAAGTGAATTGATGCATAAATGAATTTTTTTCTTCTGCTTTTTAATCAGCATTTCTTCAAAGAAATGGCTGATCTTGACCCCAATTCCTGTCAGGTCTACAGGACTTGATGTCCTCTTGATCATATTGGTGTCTGCTGCATTCAAGCCAAGTGTTTTGGTTACACAATCAACGACGCCAATGTCAGCGTTTAGAATATCCATTCCATTATCTTCAAACCAGCCAAGTACACGTTCTCCTGGTTCACGTGTGGAAACTATTATAGCCGAGTCCTCTGAATCCTGGCTCTTAAAAATGATTACATCCAAAAGTTCGTCTTTTCGGCTCATAGGTGGACCTATCATCATTAGATTGGTTCCTTCCCGGATGTTGCCAAGTATTTCATCCAGTTCCTTGATGCCTAAAGAGTAGCCGGACATGTTTCCCTCTTCATTGGGATTGTATATAGGATTTGCCCTTTAATGCAGTTTCTGTTTCTTATTAAAGGTCCTAGTGTTAATATCTTATTCCATTATATATGTAATATGTAATATGTAATTTGAAAAAATTATATGTGTGACTAACATATATAAGTATGCCTTTTACACATCCTATTCAATTTCACTATATGTTATATACATTTTTTGCTTACGATTAATGAAGCGTAGAGAAAGCCCACGCACTTTAGTCGTGGGAGCAGTCACTGGCGGGCATGTTTAATGATATGTCCTGTTTCGGGAAGAATTATTTCACTCAATGCCAGTTCAACTGCTGCTGGTGAGCCTGGTATACAAAAGAGTACTTTTCCTTTCAAAATTCCTGCTGATGCCCGTGTCAGAATAATGGAGCTCCCAATTTGTTCTATACTTTTGTATCTGAATAGTTCTCCAAAACCTGGCATTTCTTTCTCAAACAGCGGAACAAGTGATTCTATAGTTACGTCTTTTGAAGTCAGGCCGGTGCCACCACTTGTTATTATTATATCCGCATTTGAGTCAAGGGCATGATTTACAGATTCTATGATCATAGAAGGATCATCTGAAACAAGTTCGTATTTTGAGACACTGTGACCTTTAGAAAGGACAAGTTCTTTCATCTTTTTTCCAGAAAGATCATCTGCATCATCCGGGGATCTAACGTTGCCATACTTCTCACACCTTGAAGTTGAGATGGTGATCAGGTGAAATGAGTATGAATTATCAACATCTCTTTTGTGTTCTCTTGTTGTCGGGCTACTCATACAAAGTGTTTATACCTTAATAAGTATAAGAATGGCTCGATATAAGCATGAAAATACTTGCAATTGATGTTGGCACAGGTACCCAGGATATACTTCTGTACGATACGGAGAATGAAGTCGAAAACAGTCTTGTGATGATTATGCCATCTCCAACTGTTATTATTGCTGAAAGGATAAAAGAGGCAAGCGATAAAGGTCAGGATATCTTCCTCAAAGGGGATATTATGGGCGGTGGGCCTTCTGTAAAGGCTATTCGTAGCCATATTGAAAGGGGACATAAGGTGTATGCCACTGAAAATGCTGCTCTCACAATAAAAGACGATCTTGAAAAAGTAAGGTCAATGGGTATCAGTGTAGTAAATGATGGTGATCTCATACCAAAAAATATGGAAGAAATCATTCTACAGGATATAGATCTCGATTCAATTGAAAATGCATTGGGTAGCTTTGGAGTATCTATGCCTGATAAGATCGCTGTGGCAGTGCAGGATCATGGTAACTCTCCTGAGATCAGCAATCGTGTTTATAGATTCAGGATATTTGAGCGGCTCATTGATGAGGGTGGAGATTTCAGTCAATTTGTCTATGGGGGAGATGCTGTTCCCGAAGAATTCACCCGTATGGCTTCAGTAGCACGCACGCTTGGCAAAAAAGATGCTGTTATAATGGATACAGGCCCGGCAGCGATATTTGGTGCAATTCTTGACCCAAAGGCCATACAGCCTGCCCTTGTAGTGAACATAGGCAACGGTCACACTCTTGCAGCGATAGTAAAAGATGACAGAATGCTAGCCCTGTTTGAGCACCATAGCTCTGCCCTTGACGGGAAAAAATTGCAACAACATATTATTGATTTTTCATGTGGAAAACTTGGATTTGAGGATATTTTCGATGAAGGTGGACATGGCTGTTACATAAAAGAAAATCTAGGTCCAGATGCGATAAGAACAGTGATGATCACAGGTCCTAAACGCAGCATTCTGCAGGATATGGATGATTCAGACAAAGATGAAGCTCTCTGGGACAAACTTCATTTTGCTGCACCTTTTGGCAATATGATGCTCTCTGGTTGCTATGGCTTGCTGATGCCTCAACTGAAGTAGTTTGGCAAAATCGGCAATAAAACTTATAAACTCCAAGGTAATATGAAGACAGCCATCGAGATTAATCCATACTATTGATAAGTAATATCAACAAATGCAAATATACATTATTAATTAGGGTAAAAATCCAGATGCGAAACCAGTGATACTATATATAGTATCATACTTTATTGCAATAATCAACTCAAGGAGATTTTAATTCATGGCAAGAAAACCAGCAAGTATGTACAGAAACGTAAAACAGCACTCGTACACTAGGAGAAAATACATGGGTGGTGTCCCGGGTAGTCAGGTAATTCACTACGATATGGGTAACAAGAGTGCCGAGTTTCCTGTAAAGGTCTCACTCTTAGCAAAAGAGAGATGCCAACTCACACACAAGTCACTTGAAGCTGCACGTATCACTTCAAACCGTGCAATGACGAATGCTGTAGGAAGAATAGGGTTCCACCTCAAACTAAGAGTTTACCCACATGAGGTTCTCAGGGAAAACAAGCAGGCTACCGGAGCAGGTGCAGATCGTGTATCAAGTGGTATGCGCGGAGCATTTGGAAAGAATGTTGGAACAGCAGCAAGAGTTTCAGCAGGCCAGAAGATATTTACCATTTCTGTAAACAAAGAGCACTTTGCAGCGGCAAAGGATGCACTCCGTAAAGCAGGCAATAAACTGCCAACTCCTATCAGGATCGTAGTTGATCAGGGCCAGGAACTTGTGCAATAAGTGACTAAAATAACAACGAGGTATTTAAGATGGAAGATTACGAAGCGCTTCTGGATCGTGCAATAGCAAACTTACCCGACATGGAGACTACGGATGTCCGTTTCGTAATCCCTGAGCCTAGAATCATGATGGAAGGTAAGACCACGATCCTTGATAATTTCAATAATATTGCAGATGTAATAAACAGGGATCCTGACCATGTGATGAAGTACCTTACACGTGAAATGGGTACTGCGGGCAAAATCGATGGGGCAAGGGCCATATTTCAGGGAAGGTTCTCAAAAGATATGTTCAAGGCTAACATCGAAGCATATGTTGAAGAATTTGTCATGTGCTCAGAATGTGGAAGACCGGACACTCAACTTATAAAAATGGACCGTACCATGGTGTTGAAATGTGCAGCTTGTGGAGCGCACAGACCTGTGAAGAAAAGAAGAGCAAGTGCACCTGTCAAGCAGGACGCTATTGAAGAAGGCAAAGAATATGATGTCCGTATCGATGCTGTTGGATCCAAGGGTGACGGGATTGCAAAGATGGACAGGTTTACCATCTTCGTGCCAGGTGCTGCAAAGGGGGATACTCTTAAGATAAGGATTAAGAGAATCAGTGGAACCCTTGCATTTGCCGAAAGAGTGTGATTCCTGAATGATCAGGTATCATTCTTTTTAAAATATTTTTTTTTATAATTTTTAAATTCTCCAAGAAACGATTTTATTCATCCGAATCTGTTATAGGCAGGGAAGCTGATGTATTCTCACGTGAATGATGTTCGATCTTAGGGGAAGAAAAATAAATGAAAGCTGATTCAAAAAATTCAGATAACAAAGACATTGTATTGGTTTCAATACCCGGACTTTCAATCAAAATGGATAAAAAAGCTGATTTTGTTCAGCTTAAGGCGCATGGACCTTTGCACAAGGCATGTGGACCTTTTTTGAAAAAGATCAATGAAAGGTTAAAGGAAGAAAAACCTGCTTTTGTTGATGACGATAAAGTGGTAGCTTCCACATGGCTACCACCTATACCCAGTAAAGTTTTCAACCGTTTGCTACTGGCTGAGACCCAGATAGCACTTGGGAGGTACATCCCAGAAACCGTTTCCTTTGAAATAACACGCAACTGCAAGTGCAATTGTGAACATTGTGTGGTTAGCGGAGGAGAAGGGGATCTGGATATCGAGACGATAAAACGTGCCATAGATGACGTGCTCGACATGGGCACAGTGGTCATTGTCTTCACTGAAGGAGATCCAATGATGCGTGAAGAGATCTATGAACTCATTGAGTACGTAGACAAGGAGCGTGCCATTGTCAATATGTATACTCCTGGTACTGAGATGACGCCAGAAAGTGCAAGACGACTTAAAGAAGCCGGATTACACAATATGTTGGTCAGTATCTATTCTACTGAAGCTTCAAAACACGATGCAGTACGTCGTCTGGATGGTGCTTTTGAAATGGCCACAAATGCCATAAGAATGGGACTTGAGGCAGGATTACTTGTAACCATGGCAACCCATGTATCACCAAAGAACATTGATGAACTCCCTGCAATGTATGAATTTGCAAGGGAACTCGGAGTCCATGAATTTTCCCTCTGGGAGTCTGTTCCTAAGAAAATGGATGACCCTATTATAACTGAGGATGACAGGCAAAAAGTGCTTGAAATGTATCATCGCATTAATTCCACTAAAGGTGGACCTCGCCTCTTTTCCAATTCGTACTTCGAGGGAGAAATGCTTGGATGCATGGCAGGTCAGAGATGGATGCATGTCTGCGTTGACGGTCAGGTAACAGCATGTCCATACATTCCATTTAGCTATGGAAACATACTGGACAGTTCTATAAAGGACATCTGGACAAAGATACGCAAGGAAAAGCACTTTAGGGGACAGCGTGGTACATGTCTGATGCAGGAAAAGGACTTCCTGCAACTGGTGGACAAGATACCTGAAGATGCATCAAAGCCATATCCAAAAGATGAACTGAAAGTCTAACCTGGTTCATCAATTTATTTTTTCTGAAACATTTTCTTTCATTACAAAGAATTTCTTGAAATACCCATGCATGTAATAGTAGGATGCAAACAAATATGTCGTAGAAAAAATTAGTATGAATGAGATATCCGGTTTAATAAAAATGTCCATTGTGCGTATGATATATAAGAATAAAAAGATCGATCCAGACATGCATAAAGAATAAATTATCGCTGCCTTTTTAGCACCGTAATTCAGGGCCATTCTCCCCCATGGTTTTGTACCGATGAGAAAGTCTTTTATTTTTAGCTTTTCTGAATAGTCATTTTTATTGAAGCTATCAAGCATTCTTTTTTGTTGATACTTCTTTAGAGCAGGCCATTTAGAAGCAAGAATTATCATAGAAAGGAATAAACAGAGCGAGCCCAACACAGGACTAAAATACATTATCAATGTAACAAAAAACATCAAAAAAGAAGCAATCACTGGAATATAAGTTTCCTTTTTTTTGTATGTCTGATAGAGATTGTATAATCCAACTATCAAGAAGAAAATTGCAGCAGCCAATAATAATATTTTGTCCATACAGAAAACACCCCATAATATCAAGCACGCCCAAAGTACAAATATTTTATGTCAATATGATATATTTTATGTAGATTGTCAGATGAGCTAAATACACAAATGGAAGAAGGACAATCAAAATTCAAAAAACAGAGTATCAGTCACATCGGCTAGTTCTTGATCCCGACAAGAACGTTTACATATCACTAGGTATTTTTACTAATAATTTCATGTGCAGATAACAATCTGAAAAAAGCATGTACATTAACTTTATTCGATGAAGAGGTAATATATGAACATAAAGATCGATCCCTGGAGCGCATTGAACATTGACGACTATTCCAAATTATTCGATGAATTCGGGATACTGCCATTTGATGATATAGTCCGGGAGATAGAGGATCCTCACAAGTTCATGAAACGCAAGATAATTTTCGGACACCGCAGTTATGAGCTCATCACTGATGCAATGAAGAAGAATAAGCCATTCTCAGTTATGAGCGGATTCATGCCTTCAGGAAATATCCATCTTGGACACAAAATGGTTATGGAAGAGATTATCTGGCACCAGCAGCAAGGTGGAGATGCTTTTGTTGGTATAGCGGACCGTGAAGCATATTCTGTCAGAGGAATATCATGGGATAAATGCAGGGATATAGGTATAAACGAGTATATTATAAGTCTCATTGCACTTGGTTTTGAAGCAAACGGACATATTTATTTCCAGTCGAAATCTGAGCAGGTAAAAGACCTTGCATTCGAACTTGCTTCAAAGGCAAATTTCTCTGAACTCAGTGCAATTTATGGATTCACAGGTGAGACCAACATTGCACACATGTTGAGTGCCGTCACCCAGAGTGCAGACATACTTCATCCTCAACTTGGAGAGTATGGCGGACCTAAACCAACGGTCATACCTGTTGGTGCAGATCAAGACCCACACATCCGCCTGACAAGGGGGCTTGGACACAAAATGAACATGTTCAAGATTGAGGGCCGGAAAGATAAGAATGGAAACAAATATTTCAGTATCCGTAGCAAGGCGGCTCCACAAGATGCCCTGAAAGAACTAAGTGAACGTATTCCCGGAAAGACAAAGCGTTTTGAAGGGCATGTTGATGTCTTCAATGCTGATACTTTTGAACTTCTTCTGCAGACTGTCAGGGAAGTTGAAACTGAATTCGGAGGGTATGCATTTGTACCGCCATCATCAACATATCACCGTTTCATGTCTGGATTGCAGGGCGGGAAAATGTCCAGCAGTGCTCCGGATAGTTTTATTTCGCTCACAGAAGATTCAAAGGGTGCTGCAAAGAAGGTCAAAAGAGCAAAGACCGGAGGCAGGACGACCCTTGAGGAGCAGAAGAAGCTTGGCGGTGAACCGGACAAGTGTTCTGTATATGAAATGTTCCTTTTTCATCTTGTAGATGATGATGAAGAACTGGCACAGATATACACAGAATGTCGTGAAGGAAGCCGTGTTTGTGGAAACTGTAAACTCCTTGCAGCTGAAAAGACTGAAAAATTCCTTAGAGAACATCAGGAACTACGTGAACTTGCCAAAGACAAACTCGATGATTATGGATTATAAATTTAACAGGTGTAATAATGAGCTCCCAGTATAACCTTACATCCAATGAGAAGAATGTATTGATCGCATTGGAAAATCTAAACGATGCAAACCCCAGCGAGCTGGCTGAAAAATCAGCGATGAAAATGGAAACTGCGATGCAGGCTGCTTTTTTGCTTGAAGAGAGAGGACTTGCACAGGTAGAGGAGACAATAACAGAGGTCTTCGAACTTAGTGATGAAGGGAAGAAATATGCTGAAGAAGGACTTCCTGAAAGACAGATCATTAATTCCATTTCCGAACCCATAGCTATGGATGAGCTTAAGAAGAAGTTCAATCCAGCAGTAGTGGGTATCGCAACCGGGTGGTTACGCCGTAAAGGATGGGCAGGCATCGAAAAGGGCATGATAGTTCCCACCGGAAATGCTGAGATTGGTGTAGATGAGCTGGTTTTGAAGGCATTTGCCGGAGAAGAGCGGACATGCGATGATTTGGGCGTTGACCAGAATATCGTAAACGATCTGATCAAACGCAAACTTGTGGTAAAGAGTGAGAACAAACAAAGAAAACTCATAATCACTCCCAAGGGTGAGGAACTTGTTGCAGCAGGCATTACTGTTGAGGAGGAACTTGCACAGATAACTTCTGAACTCTTGAAAAGTGGTGAGTGGAAGAGCAAGAAGTTCAGACCTTATAACATTCATACGGCTCCAAAACCAATATACGGGGCAAAGATACACCCATATCAGCGCCTGATCGATCAGATGAGGCGTATTTTTCTGGACATGGGATTCACTGAGATCAAAGGTGATGCCATTCAGAGTTCTTTCTGGAACTTCGATTCACTGTTCCAGCCACAGGACCACCCTGCAAGGGAAATGCAGGATACATTCCACCTTTCCAGCAGATCGGAACTTCCTGAAGAATACAAGGATAACGTGTGTGCAATGCATGAACATGGTGGAGACACGCAGTCCACCGGATGGGGCAGCAAATGGAGTGAAGAAGTAGCCTGTAAGAACGTGTTGAGGACACATACAACAGCACTGACCATCAAGTACCTTGCAGACAATCCCGAACCTCCGATAAAGGCTTTTTCAATAGACAGGGCTTACCGCAGGGAAACCATCGACCCGACACACACACCGGAATTCGAGCAACTTGAAGGTGTTGTAATGGATCGGGATATGTCATTCTCAAATCTTCTGGGATGCCTTGCTGAGTTCTATCACAGGATGGGTTTTGAAGATGTTCGCTTCAGACCCGGATATTTCCCATATACCGAGCCAAGTGTTGAGCCCGAGGTATACGTAGATGGCCTTGGATGGATTGAGCTTGGAGGAGCAGGTGTTTTCAGAAAAGAGGTCACACATCCTCTGGGAATCAAATATCCGGTACTTGCCTGGGGACTTGGTGTCAGCCGTCTTGCTATGCTGAAGTTAGGACTTAAGGACCTGCGTCAGTTATATCATTCTGACATCGACTGGCTCCGCAAGAGCGAGGTATGCCAGCTCTGAACTGGCATCCATTATTTTATTTTCATCTTTTTGTGATTATTTTTGCCAGCAGGGATTTTTCAATATCTACTGCATTTGCAGGACAAAGCTCGCGGCAACAATAGCATAGTATGCATTTTTCTTTGTTGATCACAAGGTGCTTATCAATTTCTTCTATTGCATGAGCAGAACAGTTCATAGCGCATGCACCACAAAGAACACATCTGGATGTATCTATCTTTGGCCTTATTTCAAAATATCTGCCAAAGAACTTTGTCATAAAAGGTGGAATATTGAACAGTATACCTCCACTTGAAGGCTTATAATTTATTTTTACATCTTCAGGATTAACTCCTATAACTCCTGGTTCAGGTTCACCAAAACCTCTTTCCAGGGCTGCAATTGTGGTTGGAACCGTCACTGGATTGATGCCCATTATACCCGAAGCTATCACATCAAGTGAAACAGAATCATAGGATGCCATTATTACACCTGTCTTCACCGGACTGCCATGCGAAGGACCGTTGCCTTCCATGCCTACCACGCCATCCATGACTGCCAGGTGAGGTTTTGCAATCGAGTACAGGTCAATGACCGCCTCTCCAAATAATTTTCTTTCAGCCAAGAGGTGCATTTCCTTTCGGGTTCTAAGAGGCAGTGCCCCGAACATGTTCTTGACAGCACCTGTGTAGTAGGTCAGTTCATGGGTTTTCATTTTTGGAAGTGATATGATCACATCTGCATCCATAACTGCCTTTGAAAGGTGTAGCTTTGGAAAATGCATTGCCCCCGGGACGTCAATTTCTGCATAGCCTGCCGTCTGAAAATTAATGAGCTCAACATCATGTTTCTTTGCCACATCTTCAATGCCCGATATCCTGAATGCATCAGCTGTTGCTCCTGGATGAATCATGCCAGAACCATCACCAATGACCGGTATGCCTCCAGCCTCCTGCACAAGTTCACACATGGCAGCAACAATTGAAGGATGAGTTGTTACGGCATCCTCTGGTTTGCGGGCAGCGAGAACATTGGGTTTCAGGAGTACACGGTCACCTTTGAAAATTATGGATTTGAGGCCGCCAATTAGCTTGATCGCCTTTTCAACATACTCCCTGGTTTTAGAATAGTCATCACACGCTACGATAGAAACTTTGTCACCCATATGAATTAATTAAGGATACTAAGTTAAAGTAAGTATTGAAGTTTTACTTTTAGAACTAGGTATTACTAATTTAAGAATAAATTGCCTGAAAATAACATATCAGTGGCAGAAAGGAGTGATCTTACTCCTTTAAGTTGTTTTTTAATAATCTTATTGCATTGCTTCTTCTACGCTTTTCCTGATGATGTAGCCTGCTTTGTGCAGTATAGTGTCACCTATTTGTGCATCCTTTTCCATGCTTGCGGTACATGGATAGGAGTGATGAGCACTTGATATGATTTCTTTGTAGTCCTTCAGGTCAGACCATTTCAGTTTCTTGGCAACGAACCACGTTGCACCACATGGAGCATCCCTTAGTACCTGCACATGTGTGAAAATTTTGTTCACTGGATCAGTTTTGATATTTAGCAATGGACGGCCAAATCCCAATCTTACGAATTCATCTATCAGTGGTTTTCCTGTAATCTCAAGTGAGCAGAAGGGTTTTGGACATTCACATTCCACACCTTGAAATTCAAGCTTATTCTTTACCTGTTCCGCAAGGCCAGCAGGCACCAGACGAGAATCATCAACAGGAATGATGACGGCCTTTGCACCTGTCATTGCTGCAATGTCAGGAACAGCCATCAAGAGGTCCGGATGCAGGTCTATTGCAATAATAAGGTCTGATTGAGGTAGATTATCTGGAATATATTTCAGTGGCTCTTCGACAAAATCAGGAAGATCTGTGCGCAATTCAAACAGACCGACTATCAGAGGAGCAAAGCTTGCCCTGGGTTCACGGCAGTGGTCGCAAAGAGCACCACATGATACACAAAAACTATCCGAGTTGACAAGATTAGCAACAACCTTTTTTCCAAACTCACCGGAATAAAATACGCTCAAACGCATGCAACATAGTATACATATGATACTTAATAAAGTTCCCTATCTATTTTTTGATCTTTTTGTATGTACTATGCCCATGAGGTAAGAAGGTATACAGCCAATTGCTGTGCATGTTTCAAGGGAAATGCCATGTGAAGTAATATCAAGATGGTATCTGGCAAGGCTAAAAATGTCTTTAGGCAGTCCTTTTCGCCCGAGTCCTACCAGTATCAGGAAAGACTTGTTATGCATAATTTCATCTGCAATAGCTTCTGTTGTGATGGAGAATTTCTTTTCCGGTTTTGAAGTTGTCACGACCACAGAACCTAATTGGGGCTGGAATCCTTTCTTTGGCAGGTCAAAAACGAATAGGTGCTTCTTTTCATGTAAGATTCTCAGATATTTTCCGGATTCTCCAATAGTGGTTTTGTCCGCAACATAGTCCACCAGCTCATCAGGACTCATGTTAAAAGGAAAATCAAAAAGAGCAAGGGAAAATCCGAATGCATGACATATAGGTGCAGCCCTTGCGATTGCTCTATAATGAGCATCCAGCACTTTGATCTTATCATATGTATTAACGATTCCCAGTGTCAGCAATGATATCACCTTTTCTTAATTTCCAGATGCAACACAGATTGTTTACAGCTATTAAACCTGTTGCAGTTTGCATCAACATCTCATAATTCTATCTTATCGCAAGCCCTGGGATCATAATATTTCATCCATGCTTCCACTTCTGAATCCTTTCAGGTCCAGGGTGACATAAGTAAAACCTATTCCCTCTAAATAGGAAATAAGATCTTCCCGTATTTGCAATAATAAATGCATTTGATCAGGGTGAATTTCTATGCGTGCAATTTTCTGGTGCTCCCGCACCCTTAAGTCCTGAAAACCCATTTTTAAGAGAAAATCCTCTGCCATTTCCACTCTTTTAATGCCTGCCTCATTCAGGGAATCGCCATAGGGGAAACGTGAAGCAAGGCAAGGAGATGCTGACTTTTCTGTAACAGAAAGCCCAAGTTCTGCTGCAATATGCCTGATATCATCCTTATTTACATCAAATTCAATGTAAGGAGAATAAACTTTATCGCCTGCTTCTTCAATTGCCATTCTTCCCGGACGATAGGCATTGAGATCTGAAGCATTGCTCCCTTCAATGATAACATTAAAACCCAGCTCATCCTTCACGGAATTTAAGATGCCAAGGATTTCCTTTTTGCAATGATAACATCTGTTAGAGCTGTTTTCTGAAATCAGTGGCACTTCAAGTTCATTCAAATAAACAACCTTGTGTTTAATACCTATCTCTTTTGCGACCCTTTTTGCACATTCAAGTTCCCTTGCTGGGAAAGAATGAAGTTTTACAGTTACAGCCACAGCTTTTTCTCCCAGAACGCTGCGGGCTATGGATGCAAGGACAGAACTGTCCACTCCACCGGAAAAGGCAACTATGACACATTCCTTCTTAGAAATTCCATTTTTTAATAATTTCAGTTTTTCATTGACCATTTGTTGATAATATGTGGAATATTATATTAAGCATATTCTCACAAAGCATAAAATAGGATTTTGACATATACTGGTTATACTTTTAAGGATGGTGATAATATATGGCATTTTTTGGAACTAATGGAGTAAGGGGAACAGCAAACGAATATATAACTCCCCAACTGGCAATCGATGTTGCAAGAAGTTTTGGGACGTACATGGGATCAAGTGGTGTGGTTGCTATTGGCAGGGATACAAGGGCTTCAGGTGAGATGCTGAAATCCGCTGCAATTGCAGGTGCACTTTCAGCAGGTCTTACAGTTATAGATCTGGGGATATGCCCTACACCTTCTGTCCAGTACTATGTGAAAGACCATGCAGACGCGGGAATTGTTATAACTGCATCACACAATCCAAGAGAAGACAATGGAATTAAATTGATAGCTGGTGACGGAAGTGAACTTTCAAGAGAAGGGGAAACTGAGATCGAGAAGATCTACTACTCAAAGGAGTTCAATGTGGCATCCTGGGAAAAGACTGGAGACCTGCGCCATGACAGTAATGCCAATGCGTATTACCTCAGGGGCATTATTAATTCCGTGGACCATGAGCTGATACGTGAAAAAAGGTTTAAAGTTGCTGTGGATACGGGATGTGGTGCTGGCTCTGTTACTCTTCCATTCCTTCTCCAGAAACTTGGATGTGAGGTCATAACCATCAATGCTCAGGTAGATGGAACATTTCCCTGGAGAAATCCCGAGCCGACTCCTGATGTGTTAACAGAGCTTGCGGACATCGTTAAAAATTCAGGTGCTAACATGGGAGTTGCACAGGACGGGGATGCAGATCGTGCAGTATTCTTTGACGAGAATGGTAATTTCATTGAAGAAGAGGTCTTGCTTGCGATGATGGCAAAGTATGTGCTTGAAAGGAAAAAGGGTCCTGTTGTCACACCAGTCAGTTCATCATCACGTATGCTTGATGTTGCCCGGGAGGCAGGTGTTGAACTCGTATGGACTGCCGTAGGTTCTATCAATGTGGCACGCAAGATGATGGAAATTGACGGGGTCTTTGGTGGTGAGGGTAACGGAGGTTTGATCTTCCCGGAACACCAGTATTGCCGTGATGGTGCTATGGCGTGTGCCAAGTTTTTGGAAATCATCGCAAACGGACAAAATTTGTCTGAACTTGCAAGTAGTGTACCGCTCTACTTTAACTCAAAGACCAAGGTCACGGCAGAAAACCTTCAGAGCAGCATGGAGAATGTCAAAAAGGAAGTCCTCTCAAAAGACAACAAAGTTGACACAACAGATGGTGTAAAAGTATGGTATGATGACGGTTGGGTACTTATCAGACCATCCGGAACCGAGCCAATAATCCGGATATTTGCAGAATCAAAAACAAAGGAAAGGGCAGATGCCCTGATGAACGAAGGCGTTGAACTGGTAAACCGCTCTAAGTGATCAGGCCTTGCCTCTGGATTCTCCAAGAACGATTCCCGTTGCAATTAAGTGAGCCACCCTCAGTGGCTCAGGGATATTGCTTCTTGTTGATGAAACCTGAACTATCCTGGCAGCCATTTTTGCTTCTATCCCGCTACATTGTATGAAAACGGGATTAGACCTGTCTTTTGTGATTACTTCAATGATGCTGCCAGCTTTTTTGATAATTTTCATTCTTTTTTCACTTTCCGGCAGGTGAATAAGAGCTGCTTCCATTTTTTTAAGATCTGGAAGGTCCCGCATGAGTACTATTACTGGAATACTTGTTTCCTGGTTCAGGTGAACGATATCCACAGGGTTAAAGCCTCCGTAGGTGACACCATCAAGCATTATTGCCCGAATTTGCGGGAAATGCTTACTTTTACGTACCATTTCAATGATACGATCGGTTGCATCCATGCCATCGCGGATTATCTCTGAGCGAAGCACGCCATCAAGCCACATGCCACCACGGAAGAAGGCCCCAACTATTGTGATAGTATCCGCTATAAGTGCAGAGTCATCTATCCCCAATATACGAATCTCATCTTTTATGTGGAAACGTGCTTTCACAAAAAACATTATAAAAAAAGCAATAGAAGTATCTTACCATCAGGAATGCTTAAATAAACATTCCTTCAGGCAGAACTTCCGTTTCGTTTTCTCTTTTTGTCATTACTTTCTGCACGGATTCAAGGAAATCATCCATGCATATGATCTCTTTATCAAAGCGAACAGCAAGCATACCTGCCTCCATAGCAATTGCATTCAGGTCTGCACCACTTGCATTCTCTGTAAGTTTGGCCAGTTTCTTAAAGTCGATATCATCTGCAATGGACATGAAACGGGTGTGTATCTTAAAGATATTCTCACGGGCTCCTTCATCTGGCATTGGCACATTGACGATCCTGTCAAATCTTCCAGGTCTGAGTATCGCAGGGTCAAGGACATCGATCCTGTTTGTGGCTGCAACTATCTTTACATCGCCCCTGTTGTCAAAACCATCCATTTCTGCCAGCAGTTGCATGAGGGTTCTCTGGACTTCACGGTCTGCGCCGTTGGTGTCATTAAGACGCCTTGAAGCTATTGCATCCAGCTCATCTATAAAGATGATACTTGGAGATTTTTTCCTTGCCATCTCAAAGATCTCCCTGACAAGTTTTGCACCATCACCTATGTACTTCTGAACCAGTTCAGAACCAACTACTCTTATGTATGTCGCTTCTGTTCTGTGCGCAACGGCCTTTGCCAGCAAGGTCTTTCCTGTTCCTGGCTCTCCGTAGAGCAGAACACCCTTTGGAGGGGTGATGCCTATGCGCGTGAAAGATTCCGGTTTTGTCAAAGGTAATTCAACAGATTCTATCAGTTCCTGTATCTGATCATCCAGTCCTCCGATATCCTCATAGTTAACATCCTGTGAATCCAATACTTCCATTGCTGAAACAGCAGGATCTTCACTTGCAGGTATGATCTCCACAATGGCAAGTGTTTGCTGGTTCAATGCAACTTTTGCACCTGGAACCAGTGAGTCCTCGTTCAGATATTGTGATACGTTAACCATGAACTGCGGTCCGGTGGAACTTCTCACAAGGACCTTTTCCTCACTTATAACATCCATTATGGTTGCAACTACAAGAGGTACGGTCTTCAGGCGGTCGATCTCTGCCTGTAATCTGCGTACTTCACGTTCATATTTAAGTTTCTGACTCTCTATAAAACGTTTTTCAGATTCTACCTGATCACATTGTTCTTTCAGTAGATTATTCCTGGATTCTAGCTGTCTCATGCGGTCAAGCAGATATTTGGAAAAATCTTCCTCATTATCTGAACCAACATAGTCATAGTCTGCCTTATTCACAGAGGTAAAATCGTACCTTCTATGCTCAAAGTCACTGTCAGTGGTCTCGCTCATGTGTCTCCGAATACTATTTAAGTGCAAACGGTATATAGCCCTTTCGTAAAGAAGAGCTTAGACCATTTATGAGTTGAGATCTATGCAGTGTGAAATATGTGGCGCTGAAATAAGAGGCGAATCTTTTAAAGTTAGCATTGATGGAAGTGAACTTACTGTATGTGGAAGATGTTCACAACATGGAAAGTCAACTGGCAAGCGTGCTCCTGTATCAAGGAAAATTGCACCTGTTAGTCGTAGCCCAATGGCATCTGGAACCCGCAGACCTCCCAAAAAGGCTCCTGAAATGGTAGTCGACGAGCTTATTGATGACTATGGTCATGCTATAAGGGAAGCCAGGGAACGTAAGAAATGGTCACATGATCAGCTGGCTTCAAAGATCAAGGAAAAAGCAACGTTGCTCAAGAAGATCGAGCGCGAGGAAATTACTCCTGAGGATGATGTCCTTCACAAGATCGAAAAAGCCCTTGACCTCCGGCTTACAGAAAAAACCGGTGACAGTGACTGGAGTGGCGACCGTCTTAACCGTGGTACCACACTTGGCGATATTGTAAATATAAAACGTAAATAAGGACAATTAGTGATAAAAATGAGCCTTGACACTAAAAAACTGGGATTTATAGGAACCGGAAAAATGGGCAGCGCATTAATATACGGAATATGCAATGCCGGGCTCTTTTCCCCATCCAATGTATATGCAAGTGATCTTTATGAACCATCTCTTGATGCATTGAAGCAAAATGCAGGTATCAATGTGTCCACTGATAATAAAGTCACAGTCGTTAACTCTGACGTGATTGTACTTGCAGTCAAGCCACAGATACTCCGAAAAGTGATGGCATCCATAAAGGATGACATTACTGAAGACAAGTTGATAATCTCTATTGCTGCCGGTGTCAAACTGGATGATATTGAAAAAGAATTCAACGAAGGAACTCGTGTTGTAAGGGTTATGCCAAACATAGCAGCAACAGTTGCAGAGGCTGCTTCTGCTATCACCCAGGGAAAGAATGCATCAAAAGAAGATGCTGAGGATGCACTTGCAATATTCCGTTCAGTTGGGAGTGCAATTCAGGTTTCTGAGAATCTCATGGATGCCGTGACCGGTCTTTCTGGCAGTGGTCCTGCCTACATATTCCCGATAATAGAGGCAATGGCAGATGGCGCTGTATACGAAGGACTGGACAGAGCCAGTGCACTGATTCTTGCAGCTCAGACAGTAATTGGTGCTGCAAAAATGGTACTTGATACTGGCATGCACCCCGGTGAGCTCAAAGACATGGTGACTTCGCCAGCAGGAACGACTATTCGTGGTGTTCGTGTTCTGGAAGAAAGCGGTGTAAGAGCAGCTTTTATGAATGCAGTGATCGAGTCATCAGTCCGTTCAAAAGAACTAGCCAAATAATTCTTATCCATAAAACCATATGTATATCTCTCAAAATAGAAAAGTTTATTACATTAAAAAGTTTTAATATAATGGAGTTAGGGGATCCACACATTAGGTGTGGGAAGTTAAAAATGTAGTTCAAGAGATATACATATGGAAAAACTATACAAGGGGATTTTTTGTAATGGGGATTGACATTAAGTCTTTTGCTGTAATTCGAGGGGATAATGCTGACAAGGTCAATGTAGCATTATATGATCTTGAGCACTATGGACGAATTAGGTTTGCATCAAAACCTAAAAGAATTGAACCACTTTATGCTGATAACCTTCTTGTCAGTGTTGCAGGTGTGCCACTTAAGGCTAAATGTAATTCAGCAGCATTGGTGGAACTCGACAACAATGCAGGTGCTGCAATTAGTAAGTTAAGAAAGATACATCCGCCTGCTCATGTGGTAATAGTAAGTCCAAGGCATGATGTTTATGAAGAACTCATGGATAAGTCCGAACTTTATCCTGAGTTTGAGCGCAATTTTGAACCTCAACACTATTAGAATAATGAATTTATCTCAAAAAGAATCCGTAACATCTGTAACTTTGCTTATTTCTTTTAGTTTTCTAACGTAGCTTGGAAGACTCTCAACATCTTTTATTTCTTTTTGGACCAGGGCAATGATCAAATCTCTTATCCTTGTTTCTGGATTTGAATCCAATGATTGGAGATTTTCTACAAGCTTTGAAGCCAGTATATTTCCTCTTCTATCCCAGTCAGTAAGAATAACTATTTTTTGACCACTTTCTGCCAATTTCTCGCAGAAATTGATGAGGGAGTGATGGGTGGCAAGACGGAAATTTCCCTTCAGACCCAAGGTCTTAAGGGCAAGAATGTCTCTTTTACCTTCAACCACAATTATTGAATCTTGCATAGCAAGTTCCTGTAATTCATCCAATAGTTCTTCGATCATTTCCAGTCTTTTCTGATAAACTGCAAAAGGCGCTTTTAATGGTCTTTTAGAATTTTTGTTTCTTCTTTGCATGAAAATGTCCGTGTCTATTCTTTTAAAATACAGATTAGAGTTGCTTTTCATCAGATTAAAGACTAACCTTTGAATACAGGACGTAAATCTTTCAAAAAATGTGCATAACTAAGATAGTTATTAATAAGTAAATGCCCTGCCGTGACTGCTCCCACGACTAAAGTGCGTGGGCTTCTACGGTTGTTATGCCGACAGATTGCAATCCCAATCTGAGAATATTGATAGCTGTATTGTGGTCACGGTCTAAAACCAGACCGCAGTGAGGGCAATTATGTATTCTCACTGCTAATGATTTTTCAACTAACAGACCACACTTTGAACACATCTTAGAAGTATTTGCAGGATTGATCAATACAATTGAAGAACCAGCACTTTCAGCCTTGTACTTCGTTGCAGAGATTAACATATTCCATGCGGCATCTGATATGCTTTTTGCAAGACTGTGATTTTTAAGCATGTTTTTGATGTTTAAATCCTCAAAAGCTATGAAGGAATAAT